>JAPKCA010000113.1 GCA_028823145.1 Flavobacteriales bacterium | reverse complement strand
CACCCGGATTCTTGGACCGATACGGTTTGGCCCGAGGTGGTTGTGGATTGAGTTAATGGCTGGCGATCTAAGACTAAACACCTCGCACCTCGGCGCCCGCCCCAAACTCTCACCCCGCCCCAAACTCCCGGAGCGCCTCCAAAAACTGCTCGCCAAACTTCTCCACCTTGAGCTTTCCAAATCCGTGAATGGAATGGAGCTCCAACGGACTCTGCGGCTGTTCGATGCACAGCTCTTTGAGTGAACGGTCCGAGAGGATGAGGTAGGCCGGGACGTTGCTTTCCTTGGCCAGGGCATACCGCACCTTGCGCAGCTGCTGGAAGAGATCCTGGTCCGCGGAGCCATCATCGAACGCGGAGGTTCTGGACACCTTGGACGGCTTGGACACCTTGGTTTCTTCAAACTTGGTGAGCATCACGCGTTCATGGCCCTTCAATACATCCCACGACCGCGCATTCAACTCAACAACCGGAAATTTCCCGACGGCTTGAGACAAGAAGCCATGCTGGATCAATTCCTTTCCGATGCTCATCCACTGGTTCTTGCTCTTGTCCGCACCGAGGCCATAGGTGGAGAGGGCACGCTGGGCTTCCGTGACTTTCTGTGCTTTGGATCCCCGCAAAATGTCCACCAAATGCGCCAGGCCAAATGCCCAGTCCAAGCGCGCCACGGTGGAGAGCAACTTCTGGGCATCTTCGGTGCCATCCCACAGCTCAAAGGTGGTCTGGCAATTGTCGCAATTCCCGCAGTCCTCGAGCAGTGTTTCCCCGAAATACTGCAGCAGGATTTTCCGGCGGCATGCCCTTGAATCCGCAAAGTCCTGCATGCGCCGGAGCTTGCCGAGCATGATGGTGCTCTGGTCTTCGTTGCCATCCACCACACAATGCTGCGACAATGTCCGGAAATCAGCTCCGCCATAGAGAAGAAGGGCCTCGCTGTCCATCCCATCGCGCCCCGCTCGGCCCGTTTCTTGGTAATAGCCTTCGATGTTTTTGGGGAGATTCATGTGCACCACGTACCGCACATTGTTTTTGTCAATTCCCATCCCAAAGGCAATCGTCGCCACAATGATGTCGATTTCATCCCGGATGAATTGGTCTTGCCGATTCATGCGCTCCGCGCTCGTCAATCCTGCATGGTAGCAGGCTGCCCGAAATCCAGCGTCTTCCAGCTTATCTGCAACTTCCTGCGTTCTTTTCCTTGACAGGCAATAGACAATCCCGGACTCCCCACGGTGTTTCGCGATAAATTCCAGCAACTGCGGCATTTCATTCTCCCGCTTTCGGGCGGTGTAATGGATCTCCGGCCGGTCAAAGCTGTTCTCAAAAAAGGCTGCGCCTTCCAAGCCGAGCTGCTTGACAATGTCAACCTTCGTGGCTTCATCCGCGGTGGCCGTCAGGGCCAAAATCGGCACCCCCGGAAAGTGTTGCCCCAAGTCTCTCAGTTGGGTATACGCGGGACGAAAATCATGCCCCCACGAACTGATGCAATGCGCCTCATCGATGGCAATCAGCGCGATCTGCACCGACATAAGCCGTTGCAACAAGACACCGTCCATCCCCTTGAACCGCTCCGGGGCGATGTAGAGCAATTTCAACGATCCGTTGCCGATGGAATTGAAAATCCGATTGGATTCTTCGGGGCTTTGACTGGAGTTGAGGTAAGCCGCTTCAATGCCTTTCAACCGCAGGTCATCCACCTGGTCTTTCATCAAGGCGATGAGCGGCGAGATCACGAGCGTCAGTCCCGATTGAAGCACAGCGGGAAGCTGATAGCACATCGACTTTCCGCCTCCTGTGGGCATGATCACGAAGGCGCTATTGCCCTGCAAAATCTCAGCAATGACAGGCTTCTGCGCTTCACGCAAATCGGGGTATCCCCAATAATGACTTAAACAACCTTGGATGTCATGTGCCGACATAATGAGCGATAAAATTGGATGGGAAAAGTACTTAGGGATTGTGGGAATCACCCATAGATCTCAGGAATGTTTGAGAGGAGGGCAGCGTAACTTGTGCCCGTGACCATCGCCGGCATCGAAATCGAACTCGTTAGGAAGCGCATCAAAAACGTGCACCTCCGCATTTACCCGCCCGAGGGCAGGGTCAGGGTCTCGGCACCGCACCGCACGTCTGAAACCTTCATTGCCGATTTCGTTTCAGCCAAAGTCCCGTGGATCCGCAAGCAACAAGCCCGCATCGCGGCACTTCCGCCCACACCTGAACTGAGCTACACCGACGGTGAAGAGCACGTCTTCCTCGGCCAGCCGCACACCCTCGTGTTGCACAAGGCCACCGGCCGACCGAGCGTGACCTTCGACTCCACCGACTCCGCCGCTAGCATCATCCACATCCATGCCCGGGAACCCCAAGACGCCCAAGCCGTCGAACGACTCTTGAAGCGTGCCTACCGCCGCGAACTCCAGCGGCTCCTCGACGCATACATTCCGAAGTGGGAAGAGGCACTCGGCGTCCGCAGCACCAACATCCGCATCCGCGCCATGAAGCGCAAGTGGGGTGCATGCCGCCCACGCACGGCCGATATCGTATTCAACCTCGAGCTGATCAAGCATCCGCCCATCTGCACGGACTACGTGGTCCTCCACGAATTGGCCCACCTTCTCGAAGGATCGCACAACGCGCGATTCCAAGCCATCCTCACCCAGCACATGCCCAACTGGCGCGAAGTAGAAGGGATGTTGAATGGACGAACGGCCAGCTGACCGCATCTCCCAAACCGCTGCCCGTTTCACTTGGTATCTGACCAGTTATTCGACGATTTCAAGGAAGCTGTAGATCGACGAAGCTCACTGTGTGCTCTTTTTCATTGATGGAAGTCGGTATGCAAAATCGCCGATGTGCGTCAGGTTTTAAATACCTATAAAGAGCTTAGAATCATACGTTAACGTGAGTTGTTCGCCAGATTTTGGGGTGCTATTTCGATATAATCACGCGCAAAACACTGATTAACGGGTGATTAATAAGTATAATATTCTTGCTTTATTTTTAAATATACTTTACATTGCTCACAACCAACCACTTGAATGAGCTTGTTATGAATGTTATCAATCAATGCCTATCGCGTTCTTTCTGTACGCATGTATTTTACAGCGTTTTCTTTCTTGCATTTCTGACTTTGGGTGCCTCGGCGCAAACCGTGCAGATTACGCAAGCATCAGTGGGTGATGAGAACCACTATTCTATAACACAACCGGCTAATTTTGGTGAAGATTTCCTGGTGGTGGGGACCCATGAGTTAGGCTCCGCTGTGGGCTCCTTTGGTAAGTATGCACGACAGAAACGTGTGAAGCCAGATGGGGAGTTGTTTTGGGATCATTACATGATGGCTGACGATATGGAAAACCGTGCGATGCACGTGATTTCGTCTGATTGGGGTGGAGGTGTTGGGACGGTATTTGGTTTTATGGATGAAGGCTCGCCGGAGGCGTTGATTTATGGATTGAATCACCTTGGTGATGTGGTAAACCCCTCCAAATTAATCAACGCAGCTGCTGGGAATTTAGATGCAACCACGTTTTTGAGTGGTATAGCGTGCAGTGATGGCGGATGGCTGGCAGTAGGAGAGTGGAAGAATGGATCGGACCGCTCGGGCTTGGCCGTTAAATTCACCACAGCGGGAGTCATTGAATGGTCAGTTCACATCGATGCGCCAACCCCGAATCCGGGGGTTGACTTTGATGCGCTGAATCACGTATTGGAAATTGAGAATGTGGGCTATTTTATTGGTGGTTCAGGCAATTTTGTTGATCCAACGGGCGTCACCAGACAAGGAGCGCTAGCAGCCATGCTGAGTTTCGATGGGGCGATGAACTGGGGTCGCACGTATGTGCATTCGGATTTGACGTATAATTCGGTGGCAGCAACTGCTGTGCAAACGAATTCAGGTAAATTTTACCAGATCGTCAACGGCGCCGAAGATCCCAATGGATTCTCAGTACACCAGATTGACCTAACCAACGGGGGCCTTTCGGATCCTGATGGGCGAAACTTATTCATCCAAGAGCATCCGATGAAAGCGATGAGTGCGCGCCCGCATCCAACCAATCCGGATCATTTTGTGGTAAGCGGGTTTTTGGAAGTTGACATGAATGACATTGGTTATCAACCCAATGATCCACCGATGTATGGAATCATGGCGGGAGACCGAGCTCCATTTTTGATGGAAATTAACCCCACGACCGGTGTGAGTCTGCCGTTTATGCAATGGCACCAGGTGTACGATGTGCCTTCGACTTCTTTCGGGTTTAGTGGCGCGTTAGATCGATACAATGTGTTCAGCCATTTGAACATTCAACCTCAGATTTTTCATCCGGAGATGCTTTGGTCCAATACAGCAGAAGAATACCATCTCATCGGATACCGCGAGGATTCAAGTGCGCCAAATGAATTTAACTTGGAGTTCATTGCTGCAAACAATTCTGGGGATACAGAGTGCCCAACGTTCCAGGCGAACATCCTGGAGACCATGCGAACAACGGCTAAAAATTTCCAAGTGTTTTTCTCCCCCAAGGACTATGAGATCATTCCGTTTGTGGCAGATCTTGTTGACTATCCGAACGACGTCTTCCCGTGCGATGCCTGTTTTCCTGACGTGAGTGTCACCGAGGTTTCGGTTACTTGCGATGGAATCACCCTTACGGTAACTCCCATCGACGATGACCCCGCAAATGTTTGTTACGATGTGGCATGGGGGGATGGCACGACCACTTCGGCCAACGGTACAGCGACACTGTCCCACGATTGGGTTTCAGATTTCTCGATTTTTGATGTGGTTGTGAGTCCTTTTTGTTGCGATATCCCCTCGTTGACGGGAATCAACCACAACATCACTGTTGTAGCTCCCGATGGATGTGATTGCGAAGATTGCACGCCATTGATGCTGGTTTGTCAGGTGGACTTTGATGAGCCGACAATCTCCTATCCAAGTTCAGGATTGGATGTTGAATTTGAGATCATCTTCTCATCAATATTTGATTGCCCTTCCGGTTGTGATGAAGCGCCCTACTCTATTTCTGCGAGTTTGAGCAATTTTATGGGCTATCCATTTGGACCAAATTGTTTGGATGATGTCAGTGGCCAATGGCTCTTGGACGGAGTTGTAGTGGGAGGATTCCCGTGTGAAGGATATACGCCAATCACATTGTCTGTCATGGATGAAGGGCCGCATGAATTGGTGGTGGTATTGACGGATTGTGGGGATGATTCATGCAGCAACAGCATGAGCAGGACGGTAGAGGTAGGAAGTTGCATTCCTCCTTCGCATCCGCGATTTCAAACATTTGATTTTGCGATATTGCCGTGTCCAGTGTATAAGTGCCCTAGGACCTTCTCGCCATTGCAGTCCACCTGTTCATCGATGGAATCAGAATGGTTTATTGATGGAGCATTGGCAGCTCCAGGGGACATCAGTTTTTCCAATTGTTTTGATTGGGGATGGCATGACGTCGAATTGCGCTACACCTGTCCAGAAAGCGGACTGACAAACTCAGCCGTGGAGGAACTGTATTGTGGGCCTGTGATTTCCACTATCCCGGAGGTTTTGCTGTCATCATCGGAATGGCTACCGGAATACTTTTCAATGGATGCAGTGGTTGGTGAAGACTGTGGTCTAGAAATTACTGGGCCGTGGCCCAATGATCCGACTTCTACATTCAACCCGTTCAGCCCGATTGAACTCATAGCCGTTGTCATCATTACTGCCAATATCACTGCCAATAGCGATTC
>JAPKCA010000022.1 GCA_028823145.1 Flavobacteriales bacterium | reverse complement strand
CCTCATTGAATTGGGAAAGGAACTGGTCCCTTTGAATGATCGGGACCGGACGGATGATAACATCATTCGGGGATGCCAATCTCGGGTTTGGTTATCGGCTGAAATGGACACGGAAGGAGCTTTGCGTTTTCATGCAGATAGCGATGCCATCATCACCAAAGGATTGGTTGCCTTGATGGTCCGCGTCTTGGATGGATTATCACCGGCAATTGTTGCGGGAGCTGACTTGTGGTTCATTTCGCGCATCGGATTGGACACCCACCTCAGCCCGACTCGTGCGAACGGGTTATTGGCCATGGTTCAACAAATGAAGCATTACGGAATCGCTTTTCAAGCGAAATAAAGAGTGACGCCTATAACGCACTTCGGGATTCACCAGATCTTGCTGGTCTTGAGGACTTCTTGAAATGCTCAGCGTCACTATCAGCCAGGGAGGTTATTTCTGAAACCGGGCAGAGACCAATGGGCATTTCGGAGCGTTAACGCACCTCACCGCCCTCTTCTATGGCCAATCGCAAACGGGTCATCGTTTCTTCAAAATCTGCGATATGATCATCCTTGATCGGGGTTGAAGGAGGGAACGCTTCTCTTAAATGGTCCACTTGTTTTCCATTCTTCCAAAAACGAAAACAGACATGAGGCCCAGTGGCTAGGCCCGTGGAACCAACGTACCCAATGGTTTGACCTTGACGGACGCGTTCGCCAACATGTACCGCTCTTCGGGACATGTGCAGGTATTGAGTTTCATAGGTTTCGTTGTGGCGAATCTTCACATATTTCCCATTGCCAGAAGTGTATGCAGATTTCGTAACAACACCGTCGCCAACAGCGATAATTGGGGTGCCGCTGGGCGCTGCATAATCTGTGCCGTAGTGAGCCTTCATCCTGTTCAATACCGGATGGAATCGTTTCATGTTGTACCGGCTGGAGATGCGGCTAAATTCTACAGGAGCTTTGAGAAAGGCCTTTCTCAGGCTTTGTCCTTCTGAATCAAAGTAATCCAGTCCTTCCCCTTGGTCAAAGCGGTATGCTGGCAAGGATTGTCCTCGATGTTCGAAATGACAGACAATGACACGTGGCATCCCAGTGGGTTTACCGGCGACGTACGTTCGCTCGTAGATGATGTCAAACGCATCACCTTTTTGCAGGCGTGAAAAGTCCACAGTCCAGGCGTAGACGCTGGCCATGGAAAGGGCTAAACTGGTCGGCGCACCGGAGCGTTCTAGATCGAGATAGAGGGCTTCCTGGATGATTCCTTTGGCGCGTTCAATGACAGTATCCGTGGGCAAAGTTCCCAGCTTGACTCCGTAGGGGGAGTCCAAAGGAAACACCGCGTAATCCATCGGGTTTCTCTGGTAAATGAAGAATGCTGGCGTTTGGGATGAATCCTCTCGATAGGCCAGCCACCAAGGTTGCCCAGCGCGCATGGACCGAACGTCATATGTTGGTTTACTGCTTTCTGCGATGTTGGCAATGGCACCCGCTGCAAGTCCTGCAGGTGACAGCAAATGGGAGAGAGATTGACCGCTCTTGACTTCTCCAGAATCCACGAGAAAATCACTCCAAATTATTCCAAATCGTTCTTTGGGTGCTTGAGGTTCAGGTGCACCTTGAATCGCGGGAGCGCGCGTCTCGGGATTTAAATTTCCACATTGATAAATCGTGCCGATTAACCCAACAGCCAATAGCCCCAGCCAAAATCCCCTCATGTCATTCCAAAAACTTCGCGTTTCACCCATGCTTTGCCCCATTCATCCAATTCTTCCGCACTCCACAGTTCGGGATAGAAGATTCGTTTTTGAAAACGAGGAGGCAGGTATTTCTGCCAATTCGTTCCACCTGTGGCGGCGATGTCTTCCGGATCACGTTGGAGATACCGCACAGCACTTTTGTAGTGGCTCAAGGGCCAATTGACGTTGACATTCACATCTAACCAACGCAGGGCTTGGCGTAATTCGTCTGTTTGTTCATGCAAAGGCAAGTTGCCCCATAGAGCGCGTGTGTTGACACCGTGCGAATTCTCGGCTAACTCGAGCAATTGTCCAGAGTACTTGACTTCAAATTGATTGAGCGTGAGCGTTTTTTTGCCGGTGGCCAATTCGACAGCGCCCGCTTTCCAATAGATTTTCTCGAACAAGTCCTCCAAATCCCCCGGCGAATGATCCACGTGGTTTTCTCGGTGATCGGGATGCAGCAGGCGATCAAAAGATGTGCTACGGATCTCAATCATGCGGTACTGTGCACTTTGAAATCCGCTTGCGGGCAACAAAGACATCCGGAATTTGAGAAATTGCTCTCGGTCCATTCCGTCCACCATGATTTCAAAGCTGTGGGTCAGCGCTTCGAAATACCGATTCGCTCGACGGATATGTTCTAAAAACGGTCCGCTGGTTGTCGGAGCCTCTTCGGACAACTGTTCCAGTTCATGAAGGACCAATTTGAAATACAATTCCGTGATTTGATGGTAGATGATGAAGATCGACTCATCGGGAAACGGCGTGATGGGGTGCTGCAAACTGAGCAGCGTATCCAAGTTGATGTAGTCCCAATAGGTGAGAAAATCGGCATGCAGAAGACCATCCAAGTACGCGGAAAGGTCTTGACCCATGGCCGCATATTTGGCCTCGAGGGCTTCTAATTTGGCAAGGATTGCGGGATCGAATTCGTTGGCTGAAGGCATAGGGGCAAATTCGGAAAAAACCGCGCCTCATTCACGCCGAGCCGAAGGATTTCTTAACCCTGATGCGTTTGTCAATTCCATCTTGACCGTGCCGAATAAAATCCGGGTCTTTGCGAGCACCGGAATCCTGTTGGCGTCATTGCTAATATAGACGGCCAGATCATCGGGGTTTTTCCAGATGCGCCCCGTTTGAATGATGGGGTGGAACAGCAAACAATCCCAGCGCACCCCATCGACCTTGGGGCTGGCTTCGCCCGCATAGATGACTTTTAATTCAAACCTCTCTTCGTCCATAAAGGTCGGAATTCGCAAGGTGTCCCCTATTTGCAACCCTTCAAAATGGGCATGCCGCAGGGCATAGATACTGCTGAGCATATCATGGGTTGGGCCAGGCAGGAGGAATACAGACTCAATTGCAGGGTTTCCCCGTTTTGATGAGGTGGTTCGCACGATGTTTTTTCGCCAATTGAAATTATAGCTTTGATGAAGGGTGTACCCTCCTTCATGGATATTCCGAACGAACTGAAGTGGCAGCCCTGTTCGTGCATCGAGGGTTGTTTGGTAGTGGTCATCCACATTGAAAAACCAACTGAATGTACCGGTACTTTTACCGCGGGCATCAATGTGCCAGCGAGGGCCATGCTCGCCTGGGGGCAACTCGGTCAACTGAATTTCAGCTTCTGCTGCATTTAAGAGGCCATAACTAAAATCGTATTCCAATCGTTCTCCTGGCTGATAGGCTCCCGAAAGGGCTTCGACCTCAGGGAAAAAATGCTGTAAGATGGTATCAGGGTTTACCAATGGCAAAGTCACAGGTTCTTGACCGAGGCATTGAAAAACCAGCGCAACACCAACTGGGCAAAGGATTAATCGAGGCATGGTTATTTCGACGGCAAGAATGAAGCCAGAAACCCGGATCAAGTGTTTACCGTGGCCATGCACTTGAGTTCAATTGCAATAGGAGTTGGGAGTCGGTTGATTTCGATCGTTGTCCTACACGGTTGCGTTTCTGGGTCTGGGAAATACTCCGCGTAGATGCGATTGAACGTTTGAAAATCGCGCCGCATGTCCACCAAAAAAACGGTGACGTCCACGAGGTTTTCCCAACAGCTTCCATGGGCTTTTAAAACTGCTTTTACATTGGCCATTACGCTGTGCACTTGCGCTTCGAAATCAAAGGACTTGAAATTGCCGTTGTGGTCAACTTCTAAGCCTGGAACACCACTATCCGTTGCGTCACTTCCGGCAATTCGAGGTCCAACCCCACTCAAAAGCAAGAGATTGCCAACGCGTTTCGCATGGGGGTAGTTGCCAACTGCTTTGGGTGCAGGGCGATCGGTTTTTATGGATTCCATTCCGTGAAGATAGCAAGCCGCCGCGCAATGACCCTCCAGGGATCGAGCACAATTGATTGGACTGAACGAAGAAGTTCGGGGTTAACGTGCGCTTCGGTATCTTCGTAGCATGCGTTACCAAAAACTCCCTTCGGCTCTTTACCAGCGCAACCGTGCTGCTTTTATGGAGGCGATGAAGCCGCGTTCGATCTCGGTCTTTTTCTCCAGCGACATCTATCCGACTAGCGCGGATGGCACATTGCCGTTCAAGCAAGCGACGGACATGTTTTGGTTGACGGGGGTTGATCAGGAAGAAACGGTGTTGCTGTTGTTCCCCGATGCGCACATTCCAGCGGATCGTGAGATTTTGTTTACCCTTGAAACCAATAAAGAATTGGCCATTTGGGAAGGAGCTAAATTGGATAAGGCGCAGGCCAAAGGACAGACCGGAATAGGCCAAATACAGTGGGTTCCAGCTTTCCAAAGAACGTTGCAACGCCTAATGGCGGAGGCTGATGCATTGTACCTGAATGACAATCCACACACGCGAGCAATCCGTGTGGTGGAAACACGCACGGATCGTGAAAATGCGAAGCTTCGTTCGGAGTACCCGACCTACGAAATCGAACGTTCTGCACCCATCCTATTTAGCCTGCGTGCCATCAAATCCCAAGAGGAGGTGGAGCAAATGCAACGTGCTTGCGACATCACCAAAGCAGGCTTCGAACGCGTCCTTCAATTCGTCAAGCCGGGGGTGATTGAATACGAGATCGAAGCGGAATTCATGCACGAATTTTTGCGCCGTGGCTCACGCGGCTTTGCTTATACCCCCATTATCGGGAGCGGTTCCAATGCATGTGTTTTGCATTACGTCGAAAACAGCAACGAGTGCAAAGCAGGCGATGTCATTCTCATCGATGTCGGTGCGGAATACGGCAATTATGCAGCGGATATGACCCGATGCATCCCCGTCAGTGGCAAATTCACGGATCGCCAACGTGACGTCTACAACGCGGTGCTTAGCGTCATGCGTGACGCCATGAAGTTGCTGCGTCCGGGAGTGATTTTGAGGGAATATCATGTGCAGGTTGGTGAGCTAATGACGAAGCAGTTGCTGAGTCTGGGCCTCATTACAGCAGACGACGTAACCAACCAAAATCCGGCATCGCCCGCTTACAAGAAGTACTTCATGCACGGCACGTCACATTTTATTGGACTGGATGTCCATGATGTGGGTCATTGGCATGAACCTATCCGAGCTGGGCATGTGTTTACAGTCGAGCCAGGGATTTACATCCGCGAAGAGAACCTCGGTATCCGCCTGGAAAACGATATCCTCATCACGGAAGATGGGTTCGTCGACCTCATGGGGCATATCCCGTTAGAAGCCGACGACATCGAGGCGATGATGGCAGGATAATCAGAGATTGGCCTGCACTAGCGAATCAAGGTATGCCCCGGTGTCTTCACTGTACCCCATGTCGCGTTCGATGATTTGGCCGTCTCTCCCCAGCAAGAACCACGTGGGATAGGCCACGACGGGATACGTTTCGGGCAATGAGTCCAACAGCATCTGAGGCACGACGAGTTCACGGCGATCCAAGTAGCGTTGAACGGTTTTGGCACTTTGGTGTTGGTTCACGCCGAGGACGGTGAATCCTTCCGGACCGAACTCTTCTTGCATCCCTGCCAAATGAGGCAACGCCCGCATGCACGGCCCGCATCCGATGTACCAAAAATCTAGGTATACCAGCTGTCCACGCAGTTCTTCCAGACTTATCGGCTCACCAGCCAAGTCCAAACCGGTCAGTGCCGGTGCTTCTGAGTCCAACGCGGGCAAAGTTGCCATCGCTTCATCGAACCAGTTTTCGCCTCCGCCGCCCGCGACTTCCGCTGCTTCTGGCTCGGGTTCTTTCCCCCACTTTGGAGCGATCCAATTCGCAACAGCGAGTTCGACACCTGCGTCATTGATCGTTGTCCACTCCCAATCGATGGTCATCACGGTGCCATAAGCCATGTCGCCTCGGTACCACGCATTCTCGTGCTGAACGGGCAATCCATGAGGTGCTTCAAACACCCAACGCTGGGACCCAGTTGTCTCGGGGTGGTAATCTTCGCTCTCGGGGTCTTGAATATCAGTTGTGGTCAAAATGAATTGTTCGGCCTGGGAACGGGTTGGCATGACATGCTCCCACACCACACGTACGAGCGAATCACCCACCTGATTAGCCCACCACGCCGTGTCACCGAGCATTGCGGGCAACGTTTTAGCGGCATAGTAATTCGGGATGCCATTTTCGCCGGAGCCATTTTGCGGGTCGTAATCGTTCGACGTCAATACGCTATCGCCTCCAATTCTGGAGATTGAATTGGCCCATAGGTGGGACCATAAACGTAAGGAATCGCCGTCTTGTGAATACACATCGGTCACGTTCCATGCTGCTCCGTAACTGGAGTCACCCACGGCGTGAGTGCTGATCCATTCGAGCGAAACATCTCGGTTAAATTTGGAGTCAGACGCCTCAGTTTGGTTGATCAAATGCGCGCTGAATTGAGCGTTTTCAACCTTTTCCAATGCATCGCGCACAGACAATTCATCGGTAAAAACAGCTTCGGGTTGACCGCACGATACGAGCAGGAGAGCCGCAAAAAAGGGAGTGATGTATTTCAAGGGAGTAAGATATTGCATGAAGAGGGGTTTAGCCGTGCATTGTTTCTTTTTTGCCGTAACGCTCCATGATTCCGGCTTCGTAATCGAGGAATGCTTGCCAACGCGCTTCCACGTCGATTCCCGTGCCATACTTGCGCGCAAAACCGATGAAGGTGGTGTAATGTCCGGCTTCGGATATCATTAGTTCGCGGTAAAATTCGGCCAATGCGGGATCGCTGATTTTTTCGGAGAGCATCTTGAATCGCTCGCACGAGCGGGCCTCAATCATGGCGGCAAACAACAAGCGGTCAACGAGTTGTTCTTCACGGGAGCACTTGCGCTTGATGAATTGAAGCAGTTCGCCTACGTAGTCATCCTTGCGTTCAGGGCCGAGTTTGAATCCGCGCTCTTTGATGCGTTCGACGACCATGCCGAAGTGCTCAATTTCTTCCTGCGCAATGCGCGTCAATTCTTCAACCAAATCAAGGTGTTCCGGGAATCTTACAATGGTAGAAATGGCGTTAGACGCGGCTTTCTGTTCGCACCATGCGTGGTCTGTTAGGATCGCTGAAATGTTGGTCTCGACCAACGCAACCCAGCGGGGATCGGTGGTCATTTTCAGGCCGAGCATGGTCGTTGTATCGCTCATGCTTTGGTTTTCAATCGGATTAAACTTCCTGTGGGAATGCTGTGCCCGTTCTTGGCCGTGAGGCAAAGTTCGCCGACCTCTGAAGAAGCAGAGGGCAATAGCCTGGACCACAATGTCTCAAGTGCAGTGGGTGAAATGCCGCTGTATGTGTTCATGATGATAAATCCACCGGGCTCAACAATAGCGGCAACAGCTTCGCAGAGGTTGATCAGTTGATCTTCAAGCCGCCATTTCTCCCCCTTCGGTCCCAAACCCCAAGTCGGAGGATCGAGGACAATGCCGTTGTATCGGTTGCCGCGTTTGCGTTCGCGTTCTGCGAATTTGAGTGCGTCCTCCACGACCCATCGAATGCCGTCGAGGCCACTCAGCTCCATGTTGACCCGTGTCCAATCCACGACCTGCCGAATGGCATCGACGTGGGTGACTTCGGCTCCTGTGGAACGCGCTGCGATGGAGGCTCCTCCGGTGTATGCAAAGAGATTTAGGAAACGGTCTTTTGGCCCAAGGTTCTCTGCGATGTATTCCCAGTTTTCGGCTTGTTCTGGAAAAATACCGACATGCTTGAACTTCGTCATCTCCAATTGGAAAGTCAGGTTCAACCGTTTGGATTGGTAGCGCATCTTCCATCGCTCAGATGCGGCACCGTGCTTAATCCAGTAGCCTGTGGATTTACCGGTGGGCTCAAAGTGAGCATTGGACCGGTCCCAAGTGGCGACGTCGAGTTGCCTCGGCCAGATCGCTCCAGGATCGGGACGTTCGAGCACCAATTCCCCAAATCGTTCCAACCTCGCTCCGTCGCCGGAATCGAGGATTTCGTATTCGCCCCAATGTTCAGGCGCCCAACGTTGATAAGTGCGTGTAGACATGCGAGGACAAAGGTCGGAAATGCAAATCGATTCGAGGCATCTTTGTGCATATGGCTTCACGTACTCCGCCCAAGCAATTGCGCAAAGAAATCCTGGCGATATTCAAGCGCCAACCCAACAAACAGCTTAATCACAAGCAAGTGGCAAGCACCATGGGCATTCACAACCACGATATGCGCCGGATGGTGATGACGATTTTGGAAGAAATGGGGAAGAGTGGCCAATTGGAATCGCTGGGACGAGGCAAATTCGTTTTGGCACAAATACACGAAGAGGACACCCCTATCGGGACCATCCAAGTCACCAAATTTGGCCGGGGTTTTGTGATGATGCCAGACGGAAAGGAAGTTTCCATTTCCAAAGGATTTACAGGGACTGCTTTTTGGGGGGATACGGTGGAAATTGATTGGGTTCGTCAAGGCCGTCGTCAGACGCCACGTGTCGCCCGTGTGGTTGAACGGTTGAGGAAGCAGTACGTCGTGATCCTTGAGCAAGTCCGTGAATACGCCTTTGGCTATCCGTCGGACCAGCGTCTCCACGCGAACTTCTTTATTCCCGCAGGGAACCTCAACGGGGCAAAAGACGGCCAGAAGGTGATCATTGAAATGGTGAGTTGGGAAAATCCTGAGGATGGGCCGGTGGGCCGTGTGGTTGAGGTATTGGGCAAGCCTGGAGATCATGAAGTGGAGATGCACGCGATCCTCGCTGAATATGGACTTCCGTTTGCCTTTCCAGATCACGTCACGGCAGCTGCAGAAGCCATTCCCCATGCTGTACCGGCAGATGAGTTGTCGCGACGACGCGATTTCCGGAAAGTAACAACACTGACCATTGATCCGGTCGACGCAAAGGATTTTGATGACGCTCTGTCTTTGCAGAAGTTGCCCAACGGTCACTGGGAGATCGGCGTACATATTGCGGATGTGACACATTACTTGCAGCCGGGGACGGTGCTCGACGAAGAAGCACGGCAACGTGCGACCTCCGTTTATTTAGTAGACCGGACAATTCCGATGTTGCCGGAGGTGTTGTCCAATGACCTGTGTTCCCTGCGCCCGAACGAAGATCGGTTGGCGTTTAGTGCGGTTTTTGAAATGGACAAGGAAGCCCGGATTAAGAAAGAGTGGTTCGGTCGAACGGTCATCCATAGCGACCGTCGATTTGCTTACCATGAAGCGCAAGAACGTATCGAGTCGGGAGAGGGCGATTATGCCGAAGAAGTCAAGACGCTGCATCAACTCGCCCTGCAATTGCGCGACCGCCGATTTGCCGATGGTGGCATCGACTTCAATACGGAGGAAGTGAAGTTTGAGTTGGACGAAGCCGGCAAGCCCTTGCGGGTCGTGATCAAGCGGATGACGGATGCCAATCGGTTAATCGAGGATTTCATGTTGTTGGCCAATGTCCGGGTCAGCCGGTTTTTGGCAAATCCGAAACGAAAGGATGGTGGACCAGAAGAGGCTTCGCGGACAGCGGTATACCGAATCCACGACCGCCCAGATCCAGAAAGACTGAGCCAATTGCGGACTTTCGTCGCGAAGTTCGGCCTTGACATGCCCAAGATTAGTCCCGAGAATGGCGAATCGGCGTTGCGCAATCTCCTTCAAGCGGCGGGGGGAAATACAGCTGAAAATGTGATCAAGACCATGGCCATCCGCTCGATGGCGAAGGCAGAATATAGCACGCAGAACATCGGTCACTATGGCCTTGCATTCCCATATTACACGCACTTTACGAGTCCCATTCGGCGATATCCAGATGTGATGGTACACCGACTGGTGCAGCATTACCTCGACGGTGCGGCATCGCCGGAACCGGCTTCGTTCATGGTGATGTGCCAGCATGCCGGCAACATGGAGAAACGCGCTGCTGAGGCCGAACGCGCCTCCATTAAATACAAACAAGTCGAGTTCCTCATGACTCGCCTCGGAGAAACCTTCTACGGGATTGTCAACGGGGTCGTTCCTAAGGGATTGTTTGTTGAAATCGAAGAAAACAAATGCGAAGGCTTTGTGCCCAAGGATGATCTTCCGCAAGACCAGTATGTGTTTGACGAGGATCGCCAAGCACTGGTCGGTGCCCGCCATGGGAAGTCCTACGCAATGGGCGACCGGATTGCTGTCCGTGTTGTGTCTGCAGATCTCGCCAAACGCCAACTGAATTTTGACATCCCAGAAGTTGGTTAATGCAATCCTTTTGGATTGTTTTGCCTATCTGATTCCATCTGCCCGAATCACTCATTACCTTTGCGGCCGAGAGCGCGCCCATAGCTCAGTTGGTTAGAGCAGTGGACTCATAATCCATTGGTCGTAGGTTCAAGTCCTACTGGGCGCACTTTCTCCTTTTTCATTCATGCTCAAGCGCCTTGTCTTAGATGCATGCTGATGCAGGATATGGCCCCGTAGTTCAATGGATAGAATAGTTGTTTCCTAAACAATTGATCCGAGTTCGATTCTCGGCGGGGCTACCATGATGTTTGACGAACTCCAAAGTCCGCTAGTCTTCCAATAGCGACGAAAAAGATAGATTAAGATGAAGCGGATCAATGCGTATAAGAAGTTGTTCGAAGTAGATGGAGAGATCGATCTCGGGGAACTCAAAAAGACCTACCGAAAACTGGTAAAAGAATGGCACCCTGATAAACACGTGATCGACGACGCGAAGGCTGTCGAGGCAGAGGAGATGACGCGCCAAATCACAGATGGATATGCATTTCTAATCAGTATCGCCCCCGTCACAATAGCCAAAGGGCTAGAGGAATACACGGACACCATAGAAAATGCATTCATTGATGACATGCAGCACAAGAGCCTTTTATTGGAATTGAAGTTTACCGATGGTTCGACCTATGAGTATTTCGGCGTCAATAAAAACTTGTTCACCAAACTAGTAAACGCGGACAAAGTGCAGCGATTTGCACGAAGAAACATCTTCAATTCATTCACCTACCGCAAGTCTAAAAAGACGACCGAGGCGGAATAAGTAATAGAAAAAGGAAGGTTTCTGGCAGACCGACCCGGAGCTTTTTGGAAGCCCTGCCGGTTACTGGTGGGGCTTTTTTTATGCCCTATCCGGTGTTCTTAATGTTTGCGCATGAGGGAGGTGAAACCGGGATTCTTGGAATTAAATTTAAAGCATGAAAACCTTGCACGATTGGGGCTTGCTCGTATTGCGAGCTGGCACCTCCATTTTATTGATGACTCACGGATGGTCAAAATTTGAGCGCCTTCTCGAAGGCCTGACGTCACCTGAGGGAGTTGAATGGGTGGATTGGTTGGGAATTCCACCAAGCGTTTGGCTCGCTTTGACGGTCCTTGGCGAATTCATCGCTCCAGTTTTCATCCTCATTGGTTTCAAAACACGTTGGGCAGCCGTTCCAGCTGCGATCACCATGGGTGCGGCGGCCTTCGTTGTGCATTGGGAAGATTCTTTGGGAGACAAGGAACACGCGCTGCTGTTCTTCATTCCACTCCTCGCGATTTTTCTCTTGGGACCAGGCCGCTGGAGCTTCGACAAGCGCTGATTCGGATTCAGCGTTTGATAAGTTTTCTCGCTGGCAATGCCCGCCACTCTCCTCCGATTTCTAGGCCTTTAAGAATATAGGTGCCAGCAGATAAATGGGATAAATCCCATCGGAAATGAAGGTCGTTGGTGTGATCGCTATGAACACAAACACCGCGGGAATCATAGAGCGAGATTTTCCAAGCAGATGACGTCCATGGAAGGGATAATTCCACCCCGTTTTGGAAGGGGTTGGGATGGGCATTCCAGGCAACGACAGTCGGGTCATTTTCCACCAACGAAACGTAGACCCAGTCTGCGCTCATTGTCGAGGGGCAATCCATGAAATCCGTTGCAGAAACGGCGTAATTTCCAGGACCAGCATCTGTCAAAATCGAATCGTTTTCACCATCAATAGGTGCGCCCTGTAGCCACCATTGATAGTAGATAAATCCTTCAGTTGTAACGAGTTGCCCTGTCGCGTCCTGGAACACACTGAGGCTGTCCAATGGCCAACAAACCAACAAGGAATCGCTCACCAACGGACACCCCAAAGCGTCGATTGCAGCAACGCTGTACCAGCCGCTTTGTGCGGGAAACCAAAATGCGCCATCCGGCCCGTTGAGCGTGTCTTGAACAACGCCATTTACGCTCCACACATAGTCGAAGATATTGCCATCGGTCTCTAGGGTTTCCGGGGTGTCTCCATCGGCATGAAGCTCCAGTGAGATCGTGGTGTTGGGCAAACAAAACAACAAGGAATCACTTACCGCACTGCATCCAAAGGCACTGACGCCTTCCACGGTGTACCAGCCACTTTGTAAAGGCGAAAATTCAAAGTTGATGTCAGTGTAGACAAGGCTATCACCCAAACTCCATTGGTACAAACTCAAATACGGATTGGTGCAGCTAAGAACAGAATCACTGGACTGGTAAATACCTACCACCGGAGCGGCATAGACGAAAACATCGGCGCTATCGATTACGTCGACCGAAGTGACCAGACCAATATTGGCCACCGCATAACTCGGACTAGCCATCAATGGAATGGCACCCGCATCGGTGGGGGTAAAACTCGTCGATCCGAGTTCATCGTCGCCATCCAATAAGTCTTCATCATAAAATGAAATGGTGTAGGGAGGGTTGGAGAGGATGACGCTCAATCCGCTCCAGGTGTTCGAGTTCGAGTCATCGGCGGTGCTGGATGTATATACATTGGTTCCGCTTCCATCGGTGAGCACGAAATAAGGGTCGGGCGCCGTGAAGAAATCATCCCATCCTCCACCTCCGGTGGAATTGAGAATCAATTGCTGAAGCACCAAGTCGGAAATAGTGGTTTGCAAAGTGACGTTGTATGTTCCGGGTTCTGAATAAAACACACCAAATTCGGAAGCGGCATCGGATGTCATCCCGTTTCCGAAATCCCAAGCATACGTGGTGATTTGACCAGGGGCGCCTATTAAACTGGCATTGAAATCTGCCCAAAGCGAATCGCATCCAACGGAAGGGGTGAAGCTGAAAGTCGTTGTTCCTCCAGCACCGGGATCGATGATGATGGTGTACGAAAAGCTTTCATTGACCACTTGTTCAATGCCAAATGCCGAAGCAATGGCGGAGATGGAGATGACCATCTCATAGACTCCGGGCAACACGGCTTCGCCGCAAATTGTGGCGCAGCCGCTCGTTTGCCCATCGGCAGGATAATACACCCCATCTACATCGTTCAATTCTACGGCCAAACCCAATGGCGTACCTGCGATGCTAGTGACAGTCACGCTATTGAGAGAAGCGGTGACACCTGATCCGGGATCTACCACTTCGGCGGGCATGAAGAATGTGATGGTTTCCTCGTACCAAGTGCCCGTCACCCCATTCGGCAACGTTTCGGGGCAAATGGTGGGGAAACCATTGGACGAGGTACACGCAGGGTCAGCTTCGCAAGCTGTGCATTGCGCTGTAGCTGAGTGAAGTGGGACGAATGAAGCGCACCAAATCAGAAGGAAGGGCCAAATTTTCACGATTCAAATATGGTGAATTCACCGCTACCAATTCATAACTACATTGCCACCATGAACATGCAAACCCTCCCATTGGTCGTAGCTGCTATTCTCATGTTGACAGCTCCGGCCCGCTCCCAAATAACGCCCCTTATTGAGGTCCAGGGCCAAACGGATGTTTCGCCTTTCGAAGGTCAACAAATTACGGTTTCGGGAAAAGTCACCGAATTCTTTGGAGATACGTGGTACCTCCAAGATGACTTCGGCGCCTGGAACGGCATCTACGTTGTTGGCCCGGACGTCGTAATTAATTCGAATCCACCGTATTGGAGTGGAGATCGTCAGCCAGAAGTGGGCGATGTGCTGACCTTAACGGGAATGGTCGCGGAAGTTGACGGGAACACACAATTGGTCGATCCAGTTCTGGATGAATTTGTGGACTTCTGGAATGCCACGCCAATGGGTGTTTGGCTTATGGCGGATCAATTCCAGGACGAATCATACGAAGGAACCCGTGTTCGAATAGACAACGCTACCGTGGTTACTGCACCAGATGCGAATGGCATGTGGGTGGTAACGGATGGAACAGCGGAGCTGGCTTGCTGGGGCTTAGATACGGATGACCCAAGCAACAACGAAGACCCGGACGGCCCCACACCTGGCGATGTATACAAGGTTTATGGCTCGCTCCATCAAATGGGCGAGAGCTATGTGCTGCATGTGGGCGACATTGATGTGTTATCGCTAGATGTCCCGGCAATCGAGTCGACAGCCGTTCAAGTCTGGCCAAATCCAGCATCGGACGGGGTTGTTGTTCAATCTAGCGACGGTCCAGTTGTTTGGGAATTGCTTGATGCCCAGGGCAGAATGGTGATGGTTGTGTTTGTTTTTGATCGGAATGCCATTGACGTAAGCCATCTCACTGGCGGAGTCTACCATTGGCGAGCAAAGGCCCACGCTGCAGATGCGTTGGAGTCAGGAGTTTTGCTCATAAAATAATCGGTTCGCGGTTTTTACGCCCCCCTAATTCCTAACTCTAAGCAAGATGATGACACAACAAAACAAAGTCAATGCAGGGCTTATGCTCGCGTTTTTGTCTGTGCTCGCCATGACATCATGCCAAGATGATTTGGTTGAATGCAATGACAAGGCCATCATCTGGATTGTCAACAAAACCGTTTGCACACCGGATATTGAAGTGAATGGCGATTTGTTGGTAGGTGATATGGCAATTTTGGACTCGATCAGTTTCGAAGCGGATGCGGGAACCTATGATATTCAGGCGAAAATGGCATTCATATCGGCATGTGAAGATCAAAGCGTAAAACTTGAAACGGATTGTGGTTTGAGCTACCGTTTCGAAATAAATTGATGATTTTTTGGCATAAAAAAAACGATGTTTTCGGACCCTGAAATTCTTCGAAATCTGATTTTAGCCTCTGTTTTGGCTTTGACTTGCCCTTTTTTGGTCTTGAGAAAAATGCGTTATGAACGTCCAAGTGTGAATAAAACACACGAGCTGTATACGCCCAAATCATCAGTGTAAGCGCGGTTTCCCCGGTTTTTTCCTTTCAAATTAACGAGAGATATGAACAACCGCTTAATCCGTTTAGTCTACATAATATGCCCATTCGTTATTTAAATTGCTGATTTTGTGGTAAATTAGAGGCTTAACTATTGAGCTGTCTCAGCTATCACTTGTCATGAAAGGATCTACTCCCACGCTAAGGCGTTCTTTTCTGAATGTAATTCAGTTCGTTGTGGTTGTTTTGTTTGCTGGCGTTGCTGTTGTTGCGGTCGGTCAAGGAACGGCGATTACAATCACTGGGACAGCTGAGAGTCACCCAACGCACCAAAGCCAAGCGCAATGCCCGACGGGTGTCATCTCTGATATTAGTGATTTGACATTTTCGGGGACGTTAGACGCTTCGGCCAATCTGACAGTGACCAATTGTTGGGTTCGTATAGATGCGGACTTAACACTCACAGGAATTAACATCAACGGTGGAGCGAGGGTTTACGGAGGGAGCTCTAGTACCGTATTGCAAATCACCAACCAATTCTACGTAAACTCGGGAAATTGGTATCACGAAGACGGAACGGTGAAGTTGAACTCGACGATTGCCTCCGATGGCAGTGGAGGGGCGAGTGGAGTAGCAACGGTCCAAGGGCCTGGTCCAGGTTCTGGATTGCAGGTGGGCTTCAATGACGTCACAATCCCCACGGGTTCTGTTGTTGACTTTGGCCTTGGAGAAGTTCCTGGCGGGACGAATTACGCGGAGTCAGAGATTGGTGGTTCTTTGTACCTCGAAGGGGGAGCGGTCATTACCAATACGCCCATTTATGAGTCTGGATCGACATTGGTTTATAAAGATGGGTCCTCAGGAGTGTCCTCCTATACGATTGGCGCAGAATGGACGGTCAATGCATCATCGGGGAAGGGTGTTCCTCATCACGTTGAGGTTACGAATGCATCGACTCTTAAAATGATTACGACGTCTTCAAATCATTACACTTGTTTGGGAAACCTCACAGTTGATGGTGCAGCCAATGGGACGTTGGACTTGTCCAGTATGGAAGGAAACTTGGTGGTCACGGGAAATGTCTCGATTGCTCCAAATAATTCGGGTCAAATCGTAGCACCCTCTACGGAAGGAAAAGGAAGTTTGAAGGTCGATGGAAACTTCACGGTGGCTTCCGGGGGTACAATTGTTAATTCAGAAGGCAAGATTGAGGTGAAGGGCAATTTCGACCACGACGGTCAAGGCGGGACCTTGCAAACGTTGGTATTGAATGGAGGGGCGGCTCAAACGGTGACCTACGATTACGGTGGCGGCCCTCAGACCTTGGCCGTTGACTCCTTGATTGTCATCAACACAACGGATGCCAACTTAGCCACGGACGATGTCACGCTTTCGTGTCCGGTGGAGATTCGCTCAGGAGGGATTTTTGACCCACAAGACGGAACAGTAGCGATTGGCTCTTCTCTGACGATGAAGTCCGATGCGAATGGCACAGCGCGTATTGCAACCTTGTCAAATGCGGCTGCAGTTTCGAACGTGACGGGCAACACCATCACATTCGAGCGGTATGTGAATTGGGTGGATGGTTTTACAGGACTTATGATGGGGAACTATATCAATGGCTTAACCGTCCAGAACTGGATTGATGATTTTAGCAGCCCTATTTACGCCTACAAGTGGGACGAATCGGCCAATGCCAATGGGAGTGGCGTATCTAATGTCAACGGTTGGACCTACCAGACAGCAGCCACGGATTTGGACAATGATGGAACGGGCTATGTGTCCTATGTGCCAGATGGTGTGAACGGTGCCGTAACCATGAGCAATGCGGGGACTTACAATACGGCGAATGTTACAGTGGCCCTCACCCACACAGATGGTTCTGGTTTTGATACGGAGATTGACCCCCCAGGATGGAACTTGCTTTCGAATCCGTTTCCTTGCCCAATTAGCGGAGATAAATTTATGACGGCAGCAACCCAAGGGGGATCAGCGAGCATTACGGATTTATATGTGTACAGCAACGCTTCAGGCAATTGGTTGCAGGCGAGTGCCGCAGGCGCATTGAGCTGGACGGCTCCGGTTGACGATGGCAACGCGAATACTTCACCAAACATCATTGACATAGGCCAGTCGTTCTATGTCTATGTCGCTTCTGGAGATGCTGGAACAGCAGTATTTGACCGTGACCCTTTATCGGCTAATTACCACCTTATATATGGCGGGAATACGTTCGTGCGAGAGGTAGACCCCATGGAAATCGGAATTTTTGCGCTGAAAACGGAGTATGAGGATGGGAAGTTTGGGGGAACGACCATTCGTCTGCACGAGGAAGCGACTGGAGAATTTCAGTCAGAATTGGATGCGCCATTCAGAGAGTCTTTAAATGGCGAAGTGCCTCAGGTATTCTCGATTTCTGAAGATGGGTGGGATTTATCTGTGAATGCTGTTGGAAATTCGACAATGGTTGATCCAGTAGGTTTAACGGTCATTTCAGGACAAGGAGGTCTCTTGAGCATTGGATTGGATGATTTGACAACGATTCCAGAAGGATGGTGTGTTCGCATCGAGGACTTGGAGACCGGCGAGAGCGCTGCACTTGGATCAGAAATACTGGAAGTGGAGCTTGCGGCGAACGAAACGTTTGAAGATCGGTTTGTGTTGTCATTCTTGAACACTCCGGTGTTTGAATCTTCAGTTTCACACTGCGAGGGAGGAACCATCCATTTCATTGGAGATGATGCTGCATTTTGGAATATAACCTGGTCGGAAGTTTCAGGGAGTTCAGATGGCACAGGATGTGTTTCAGGGCTCGATCCTGGGACATATGACTTGAATGCTACAAACTTCATGAACGGTTGTGCTGCCTCAGCTCAAGTCACGATTGAGGAAACGTGTTTGGGGGACTTTAACATGAACGGTGGTCGGGACATCACGGATTTGCTGACTTTATTGGTTGAAATGCAACCGGTTGCAGGGTCCAATGAAAATGAGACTTTATACACCGATTGTGATTGTGATGGATTGATGACCACATCAGATTTGTTGTTATTTCTCCCTTACTTTGGGGTTTCGTGTGAATGAGGCGAAATGAGATTGAGAAAACTGTAGACATGAAGAAATTGGCAAAATATTTATTAGCAATTCTATTGATTCCAATAGGGGTTAATCAGATGAATGCGCAATGCAATATTCCTTACCCGGGAGGTGGGCCGCAATGCACAATTTACAATGCATGCAATTATTTGAATGTCTGTGACCCGGTTAATTGTGCTACGTGTGATGCCTTGACAATGTGCGACATGGCCTGCACACCCATCGACAGTGGCGTGCTATTCCTCCTGATTGCAGGCGGACTTTTCGGGGCATACTTGTTGATGGACCGTCGGAAGAAATTGGAATTGATTCGAGAGAAAGCCTAACGATTTTCTAGAGAATACAAAAAAGGCTCGCGTTTGCGGGCCTTTTTTGTTGCCCAATAATCACCCAGGCTCACGGTGTTCTCCAAACATGCCAAGCGTGCTTCAATGGGGGCCGATGGCGCTCATTGCGAATAAATGACAGGAGCGCACGTCCATACCATTGAGCCAAGCTTGTTTAGCAAGACGGAGGAAGAAGCCATGTCTCCATGGTCAGGCTCTTCTTAACAATCCTCCCCAAAGGTGGCGAAGAACAAAAGCACATCGATTACATGAACAAAACCGTCTTGATTGACGTCGGCTGCCGTGCAATCCGCGGTTCATCTGAAGTCTCCCAAGAGCAAGTCCGCCACTTCGATGGTGCCGTGGCAATTGATCTCCGCAAGAACCCGAGCGAGTGTTTCAGCTAAAAACTTTAAATAATCAGGCCAAGCGAGGCTTGCGGCCCAATTGCCAGAGCATCTTGGTGTGCAAAAGCAAAGCTTGCCCAAAGGTGGTGGATGACCGGTAAGGCAATCCAAACTCTTTCGCCGTTTTTTTCACAATGGGAGCGATGGCCCGAAAGTGCACATGGCACATCTGAGGGAACAAATGGTGCTCAATCTGATGGTTTAGTCCACCGCACAACCAGGTGAGAAGACGAGAACGGGTTCCGAAGTTGGCCGTAGACAACAGCTGATGTGAAAGGACGTCGTGTTCCATTTTTGCGCCGGCTTCGGCTTCAGAAAAGTGTAAATCCTCCAGGACATGAGCCGGTTGGAAAATTGCAGACAGAGTCAATCCTGTGATGGCATGCATGACCACCCAGCCCACAAGCACTTGCCAAAAAGGCAATCCACTAAAGATTGCTGGAATGACCAAGATGTATCCATAGTAAAACGTCTTGGAGATCAGTAAATCCCTTACGAGTTTCCCCATCGTGGTCCCCGATGATTTGATCAGGTCTTTTTTGTGATAACGGCGCAATGCCATCCAGTCCTTGGCCGTCATCCAAAACAAGGTCATGATGCAGTAAAAGAACCAGGCGTAGATAAACTGCAGTTTATGAACCTTCATGATTGGCCGATCTGGCGTGAACCTGAGGAAGGCCGGCGTATCGATGTCTTCATCCAATCCAATGATATTGGTGAATGAATGGTGCAATACGTTGTGTTGAATGCGCCAGAGTGCCGCGCTACCTCCCACCAAGTCCAAGACCCGCCCAACGAAATCATTGACTCGCTTACTGGAGCTGTAGGAGCCATGGTTGGCATCATGCATGACATTCAATCCAATCCCCGACAAACCAAAACCCATCACAATTTCTGAAATCCAGAACCAGCCTCCACTGCCAGTTATTCCAAATGAAAACAAGGCCCATGGGACGAAAAACAAAGCGAGCATGATGCCCGTCTTGATATGCAGCCTCCAGTCCCCTTTTCTTGAACGTCCCGTTTCTTCAAAGTAGGCATCGACACGGGCTTTTAGTGTTTTACTGAAAGCTGTCGCATCGCGGTTGAACCGCACAATCGGAATTTGCATGAATGATCAGTTTCTTGCGTGAGCCCGCAAGTTACGCAAGGAATATGTAGCTATTGCTCGAGAATGTGAAGGGAAGGTTTTTTTGTATCTTCGCCGTCCGCTTGTGGAATTGATTGTGATTCACAGGTATGTGTCAAGGGCATTTAGCTCAGTTGGTTAGAGCGCTACATTGACATTGTAGAGGTCACAGATTCGAATTCTGTATTGCCCACAACCCTTGGGAACCCCTCGTCATCCATTCGTGGAAGGCGGGGGGTTAACTTTTGGATATATTCGGAGGGGAAACCCTGTTCGGATGGCAATGATGTATAAATAATAGTGTTATTTTTACACGAACTCATTGCCACCATGACTGGAACATTCGCTACCGCAGATTATGTCATTTTCATCATCTACGCCCTTTTAATCCTCGGAGTGGGATTGTGGGTAAGCAGAGACAAGGATGGAAAAGAGAAAAGCGCAGAAGATTACTTCCTAGCGAGCAAATCACTTCCGTGGTGGGCGATTGGCGCTTCCTTGATTGCAGCGAACATATCGGCCGAACAGTTCATTGGGATGTCTGGCTCAGGTTTTACCCTTGGGTTGGCCATTGCGTCCTACGAATGGATGGCAGCGATTACGTTGATCATTGTGGGCAAGTATTTCCTTCCAATATTTATAGAAAAAGGACTGTACACCATTCCTGAATTCGTGGAACAGCGCTATTCCACCAACTTGAAAACGATACTGGCTGTTTTCTGGATTGCCCTGTATGTGTTTGTAAACCTTGCTTCTGTGCTCTATCTCGGGTCGTTGGCTTTGGAGACCATCATGGGCATTCCGATGATTTATGGCGTGGTTGGATTGGCCCTTTTTGCGGTAGCCTACTCGCTTTATGGAGGGCTTTCGGCGGTGTCGTGGACGGATGTTATCCAGGTGATTTTCTTGATCATGGGAGGCATGGTCACGACGTATTTGGCACTGGACACGGTGTCGGGAGGACAGGGCATGATGGCCGGATTCTCTGCGATATACGAGGCCGCTCCGGAGAAGTTTGCGATGATTTTGGACAAGTCCAATCCCGAATACGACAATCTTCCTGGAATCGGAGTGTTGGTGGGCGGCATGTGGGTAGCCAACCTTTATTACTGGGGATTCAATCAATACATTATTCAACGAACGCTTGCCGCCAAATCTTTGAAGGAGGCTCAAAACGGGATTTTGTTTGCTGCGGTGCTGAAGCTTTTTCTTCCACTGATTGTCGTGGTTCCAGGAATCGCGGCGTATGTAATGTTAGAGGACCCGACCATTATGGCGGGACTAGGCGAGGCGGGTCAAATGAACATGCCTTCGGCAGAGCAAGCGGACAAAGCGTACCCTTGGTTGTTGCAATTCTTGCCAACAGGGCTAAAGGGACTGGCATTTGCTGCATTGGCTGCGGCGATTGTTTCTTCGCTCGCATCCATGCTGAATTCGACCGCCACGATTTTCACCATGGACATCTACAAGCAATACATCAATCCGGAAGCCGATGACCGCGCTACCGTCCGCATGGGTCGGATATCCGCGTTGGTGGCGTTGTTGATTGCGTCCATCGTGGCCCCGCTTTTGGGTGGCATCGATCAAGCATTCCAATTCATTCAGGAGTATACAGGCGTAGTAAGTCCAGGAATTTTGGCGGTATTCATCCTCGGATTGTTCTGGAAGAAGACCACCAATCAAGGAGCGATTGTTGGGGCCCTTTCCTCCATTCCAATTGCGATGTATTTCAAGGTTTCGCCAAAAGGTTGGTCCGATAGCGGACTGTTCCTTGACCTGCCCTTTTTGGATCAAATGGGATACACCACCTTATTGACCATGTTGGTGATCGCTTTGGTAAGTTGGAAAGAGAACAAAGGAGCCGATGATCCCAAGGGCATCGCAATTTCCACAGAGACCTTTAAGACAGGCGCCATCTATAATGTTGGAGCATTCGCGGTGATGGTGGTCTTGGTCGCCCTGTACGGATTGTTTTGGAGTTGATCGGTAGACTCAACGAGCGATTCCAGAGAATGCACGGGCCCAGCGATGTCCATTGCTTGCTTCGATGCTAAGAATGAACGAATGAGAGGGAGGCAGGGCAATGTCTGTTGATGGGTTGGAACATTTTCCGTTGCAAAGCAGCCGCCCTTGCATGTCGTAGGCGTTCCAGATGCTGTTCCTCCAAGAAGCTGGTAAATCTACGTGCAAAGCAACCCGGTCAAAAGTCACGGTGGGTTGTTGAGGGGCCAATACGGGGTTGATATCCAGAGGGTACGCAATGTATCCAGTCCAATACTTGACGGTGCCATCTGCGCTGTTTTGCCAAACAAGATGGAATTGAACTGCATCTCCATCTTCATTGCTTGAGAAGGCCACAACAGGGCGACGGTGCTGTCCATTCCATTCGGAAGTCAAGTTGACGGCGACATCGGTGAGCATGGAAGATTGCGATTCGCCAGCCCCGACTGAACTGAGGGCTAATTGAATGTCATATCCACCGGTGTTTTGCTCCCAAGCCAATGCCACCAGTGTTGAACCGATGCCAGAATCCCATGATGCGAGCGATGGATTGTTTTGAGTGGCGTTGTCAAACTGACTGACCGTTATGGCTTCTGTTCCGAGCCAAACTCCACCGTCGACCCCAAGATCCAAAGAGCTGAGGTAGATGCGGCTTTGGCCGGAAATTCCCCCAGCGCTCATGTAGGCTGTCAGCCAAGTGTCATCGGCCAAAGGTCCTGTTATGGCAGGCCCTGAAGCGGGACAGCTGGATATAACCCAGTCTACGGGGTCGATGTCCACAGCGGAATCCCAGAGTATCCCATCAGCGGAGCTCAACAACCAAAAATCCCTCACATTGGCGTTGTTGTTTCGCACCAAATCATAGTACCGCTCCATTGCGTAAAAAGGTTGAGAAGGGCAGCATTCACAAACGGCATCTCCATCAGCCATTGCACTCGCATCAACAGCAGCCAACCAGCTGGCACCACCATCTTCGGAGCGCAAAATGCCTTCATAAATGGAGGCGGGGTTGTTTCCTACTTTGACACCAGCAAATGGATTGGCATCATCATCCATTCCAACACAGGGCATGAAGTGATCTTCGGTAGCATCTGGAACCATCGCAACAGGGTCACCCCAAGTCAATCCCCCATCTGTAGAGGAAACAGAACGTGCCCCAGTATCCCATTGGCCTGAAAGCATATACGTCAGTACGATGTTGTTGCCCTGACCCGCCATCTGTGGCCCTTCAGCGTCGGACATATAGATATTCTCGTCCGGATCAATGGCAGTAGGCAAGGTGAACACTCCCAAGTCGTTGAGCCATTTGACCACATAAAGGTTTCCATTGTTTCCGAAAGAGACCACGGGTTCATTCGCTGCATTGAGCACCATGCGAATGGCCTTGTTGCCATACGATTCCTCTGCGACATCGATGGGATTGCCCACGGGAACAAACGAGGGTTGTGCGCTGGTAATGGCGGTAACGACCAAGAAACCTAACAACCAGAGATTTTGAAGGCGATGCTTATTTGAATTCATTCTAAATACCTTAAAAAGGGGATTCGTTCACAAGATAGTCAGACCTACTTTTGCATCATGCAAGGCAAACGACTTTCGGAAATGAAACCGTTGGAAAAGGGCATCATCGACCGGGTCGAATGTTCGGATGGTGCTTTGGCATTGATTGAAATGGGTTGTTGCCCAGGGGAGGAAGTGGTGGTTGCCCATGTAGCGCCGCGCAGAGGACCGATGGCTATTTTAAGCGGTGGCCGTAAAGTGGCCTTGCGCAGAGAGGCGGCGGAATTGCTTTGGGTTCGACCTCTCGTGAGCGTTTTGATTGAACAATCCGTTCAAGACAAAGAAACCGTCTTTGCTTAAAGGGTCATGAGCTGGTAAACCAGTAGCGCTAAACCGTACGCGATGGCTGTGAAACTGAAGGCCTGCCCCAAAGCCCAGGCCCAGCTGTTCAATTCTTTTCTGACCACAGCGACCGTGCTCATGCACTGCATGGCAAACATGTAAAAAACGATCAACGATGCCGCGGATGCTGGGTTGAGCAGTGGTTGACCAGTTGTGGGATGAATCTCAGTAGCCAATCGTTTTTGCAAAGCGCGGATGCTCCCCTCTTCTCCCACGGGCCCAGGATACAATGTGGACATCGTGCCGACGAACACTTCACGCGCAGCAAATGAACTGAGGATTGCAATTCCCATCCTGCCATCATACCCCAGAGGCCGGACAGCGGGCTCAATCCAATCTCCAATGCGCCCGAGCCACGAAGCTTCTAAAAGGGCGGCTTTTTGATCATTCAATGTTCCTGTTGAGGCCGTTTGAACGGTTTCCTTGTCCTGAGTTGGACCAAATCGCCCCAATCCCCAGAGAACCACAGAAACCACCAAGATCACTTGTCCTGCACTGGACACGAACCCCCATCCCTTGGAAATCATTTCAGAAACTACTTCGCGTACACGCGGCAAACGGTAAGCCGGCCACTCCATAGTAAAACTGCCTTCTTTCCGAGGGGGCAATCCTCGATGCAATGCCCAAGCCATCGCCAATGCCGCCCCCGTACTTATGAGGTAGAGCGAGAACAAAAACAGGCCTTGTTGATTGAACAATCCTCCTGCAATCCGGGTGTCCGGAACCAAGAAGCCAATCAAAAACGCATAGACTGGAAGTCGGGCGCTGCAGGTCATCATCGGGGTGACCAGGATCGTGAGCAATCGCTCACGTTTCCCCGCAATAGACCTTGCTGCCATCACCGCGGGGACGGCACACGCCATACCTCCAACGAGCGGCACGATGGACCGGCCATTCAAACCAATGCGCTGCAAAAATCGGTCACCCAAAAACCCCACCCTTGCCATGTATCCCGTGGCTTCCATGGCGCTGGTCAAACCAAAAAGTATCATGATCTGCGGGACAAACACGACAATTCCAGCGATTCCACTGAGCAATCCATCCAGCAACAAGCTGCGCCACCAGCTTTCTGCCAAGTGAGCTTCGACGGTACCATGAAACCAGCTAAACGCTTGATCCACCACATCCATGGGGTATGCGGACCAAGCATAGACGGCTTGAAACACACCAAAAAAGATCAGTGCCAAGATGACGTGGCCCCAAATCGGATGCGTTAGGACGCGATCGAGCGAAGTGGTTCGCTGGCTTGCTTGGACCCAAGTATCTTCGGTTGATGTTCCTTCAGGCAGAAAGGACTCGCTCCACTCACGAATGCGTTCCATGCGCCATCCCGTTTCTTCCAATTGCAAGGAAGCAGGAGATTCCGGGACCTCATCTTTGGCCAATGTTAAGGCCGCTTGTTGCCTTGAGGTGATCCATTGAGGAATGTGATGAAGGCGAAGAAACCACGCAAGTCGGGCCCGATTTTCACCCTGGAATGCCCCTTCTAAGATTTGGAATGCGGATTCCCATGCAGCGGGGACCAGCCGGGGTTCCTCAACCAATCCTTCGCGCGCTGAAGAGGCGAGCAATGCCAACCCCAACGTTGATACGTTGTCGTCCGCTGCATTGATGGGAATTACATCTACTCCCAAAATGCGTGTCAAAACGTCCAAATCAATCACAGTTTGATCTGTTTGATTGATGATGATGGTCACGGGGAATTGCATCTCCATGACCTGAAGGACCAAGAACAAGCTACTGCGAAGATGTGCACTGTCGATCACGAGCCACACGGCATCAGGACGATGTTCTATGTCCGACTCAAATAAGACTGCCTGTGTAACCCTTTCGTCTTCGGATTGAGCATACAAACTGTACGTTCCGGGCAAGTCGATCAGTTGGATATGGGCGTGCTTTCGGATTGACGCCTCGGTCTTTTCCACCGTAACACCTGGCATGTTTCCCACCTTTCCTCTGCGACCTGTCAGCCGATTG
>JAPKCA010000112.1 GCA_028823145.1 Flavobacteriales bacterium | reverse complement strand
CACCGACCCATTCACGGCAACTTGTCCCGTAGCGATACTGGTGCATCCTGCTGCATTGACGACCGTCTGCGTGACGTTGAAGAGGCCGCCATCGCTGTATGTGTATTGGCCTGAACAATCGGATGAACTTCCCCCATCTCCAAAACTGTAAAAACACTCAGCACCCTCCGAGGCCAATGACTCATATGTAACAATCGGAGTTAGGATGTCCACTTGATTGGGGGTGATGTCAAATCCAGCTTGTGGAACATCCTGAATGCCAATCATGTTATTCTGGGTCAGAATGAGCTCTTGCGCACAATAGCCTCCCGCATTCATTTCAAGGGTAACGGAGAAGTTTCCGGGGAATTCATAAACATGACTTGCGCTGGCAGCCGGTGAAGTTTGTCCATCGCCAAAATGCCATAAATACGTTGTAGCCGTTTCAGTCACGCTCAGGTTGGTAAAGGATACCAAGTGAGGAGGGCAGCCAGTTAAAGGCCCTCCTTGGAATTGAATCGTAGGGTCGGAAATAACCGTGATCTCCTCCGAAGCGGTTACTTCACATCCATTCGCCAATGCAGTGACTTCAACCGTGTACGTTCCGGGTTCTGAGTATACCAAGTTTTGGACGGAAGGACCGTTGATGTTGGCGCTTTCTGTTGAACCTCCAAAATCCCAACTGTATGTTGTTCCCTCTTCGTTATCAACCAATGGGATCAACGAAAAGTTATTGGTCGAAAAGCACTCGGGATCGGGCGCTTCAAACGTAGGGTCAATGGCTGGGAAAATCTCAACCGTGGCCCACGCTGTATCCGAACATGTGTATGGTGCCTGGGCTATTACCTGAACGGTATATATGCCGTCTCCAGGATAGGTGAAGGTCGGAGATTCATCCCATGAAACATCTGAATTGCCAGCTATTCCAAAGTCCCAAACCCACGATTCAGCGTTTTGAGACAAGTTCTCAAAATCAAACGTAAAGCCTTGGCAAAAAGAGCTTTGATTGGCAATGTTTGCCAAAGGGTCAGGGGGTGCGTCCCAGGTGAAGGTGGTGCTGGCATTGCAGCCATAATGCGACGCGGTAAGGGTTGCTTCCCACGATTCGGCATTGTCAAATTCAATCCAGGACGGGTTGACAATGTTGGCGGCCTCTGGAGACCCTCCTTCAAAAATCCATATCAAATTTGTGGCTTCAGTAAATGCCCCGATTCCTTCAAAAGCAAAGTACTCCAAGTTCTCAGAGCATTGAAAATCCGAAACCGAAATTTCCGGCAGAATGGGTTCGTAGACATAAAACACCTGGCTAGAGGTGTCTGCACAGGGCCAGGATGGGTTGGCGATTAACATGACCGTATACACTCCAGTGTCGGGGAATGTAAATTCTGGATTGGACAAGGTGCTGATGTCGGTGTTGGTTCCAGGCACACCGAAATCCCACAGCAAATCCTGAGCGCCAATGCTGTTTTCGGTAAATTCTAGGGTTTCACCGATGCACAATTGATCCGTCGTTTGAGGTTGAGCGGCTGAAATAATGGTGGGGTCACACATAACCACATTGAATTGAAAATCACGCATGACCGTGCTAAGCAATTCGCCATCCCTGAATTCTGAAACACAGATTCCGATCACATATGCGCCCGGTGTGGTAGGGAAACCTGTAATCTGTCCAGTGATTGGGTCGATATCGAATGGCGGTGAAGAGGGAATCGGGTCCAAAGCACTGTACCCATTTCCCCATGGGATATTGGAAAAAGAGGATGCAGGTAAAGGCGTGGGAGAAGGATCAATGGTCGAACCCCCATTTAACGGAGTGCAAAACGAATAAGCCAATGAGTCACCATCCATATCCGTTGCGCTTTGATCCAAGAAGAAATCGAAATTGGTGCAAATGGCCTCAGGCGGGTAGGTCCCAAATTGAGGGCTGCTGTTGGGATTGGAATCAGAAACGTTGGGAGGGATCTGCGTGCTCAACGTGATACCTATATCACCTGGATTTGGAATATTGACGATGCCCGGATTCCTACAACACCTTTGAAAGACGATGTCATATCCTATCGAACTAGCCGGAAGGTTGATGATGATGGAATACTCCAAACGCTGCATGCACAAATCAGGAGGAAGGATGCCGCAGGGGTTTTCCAATTCCGTCTCCAAGGGTTCAATGGAAGATACCGTTAAGGGGACTGTAAAGATGTTATACTCCGTGCTTCCTTCAAATACCCCGAGCATGATTGTTGGGTCCAAATTGGTGCCTCCGTTTTGCCAACCGCTTGGTTCCACATTGCTGTTGAAGCATTCGCGATAAAAAATCAAGGAAATTTGAAAGTCACCTCCTCCGAGGTACTCGTAATAAACTTCCCCTCCCATGGCATGGGCAGCATCTAGGCGCTGAGGCGCCAACAAGCCCAGAACCAAAAGCACTAAAGCAATTCCGTTGTTTATCTGAATGGATTGTGTGGAAATTCGAGGCACGAGGGGTAAGCTATGTTCAAACGCGGGGATGAAACTATGCAAGCAAGGTCAATTTACAGCAAAATAAACATCTGAAGTAGCTGAAAGGTTGCAACCGCCTTAACTTTACTTCGTGGAAGAACAACAAAAGCGCATTCGGTTTGACGAAATGCAGCTGCATCCAGACGTCCTAGACGCTCTCGATGCCATGGAATTTGAGACGGCAACCCCGATCCAGGAACAAGCCATACCGATCATCTTGAAAGGAATTGATTTGATGGGAATTGCTCAGACGGGTACGGGCAAGACAGCGGCATTCCTATTGCCAATCATTGATCGAATTTTGGATACACCCGACAACGGTAAAGTGAAGGCCTTGATTGTCGTTCCAACGAGAGAATTGGCCATCCAGATTGATCAGGCCGTTGAAGGGTTTGGGTTCTATGCCAATGTTACGAGCTTGGCGATCTACGGAGGAGGATCTGGCCACGATTTCACCCGCGAGAAAAAAGCACTGAAGGATGGAGCAGACATCGTTATCGTGACTCCCGGACGATTTTTGTCGCATTTGAACTTGGGGTATGTTGATCTGAGTGAATTGTCCTGTTTGATTTTGGATGAAGCGGATCGCATGTTGGACATGGGTTTCTTGGGAGATATCATGCGCATAGCGGAAAAATGCAAAAAGGATCGCCAAACCTTGTTGTTTAGTGCGACGATGCCGGATCGGATTGATACGCTGGCATTGGAATTGCTCATCAATCCACAGACCGTCAAGTTGGCGCTTTCAAAACCTGCTGAAAAAATAAAGCAAGGGGCATACATCCTTTTTGATCACCAAAAGGATCAGGTTCTGGTTTCGCTTTTGCGCAATCGCAAGGTATCCTCAGGGATTGTTTTTACTTCTCGAAAAAGAACCGTATCGCAGATTACTCGGGTCCTCAAGGATGCGGGGATTGCCTGTGGCAAGATTTCGTCGGATTTGGAGCAGTCGGAGCGAGAAGAGGTCATGCTGGCATTCCGCCAAAGAAAGATTCCCATTTTGGTTGCAACGGACGTTGTAAGCCGTGGAATTGATATCGACAGCATTGAGTTGGTTGTCAATTACGATGTTCCACCGAACGAGGAGGATTATGTTCACCGCATTGGGAGAACGGCTAGAGCAGACAAGGATGGAGAAGGTGTGACACTGGTCAGTCCAGATGATCAACACCGTTTCATGAAGATTGAGAAATTGATTGAAAAGACCGTGCCTAAGTTGGAGATTCCCGCAGCCCTTGGAAAGGGTCCTGAATACACAGGAGGAAGGGATCGCTCGGGTGGAGGGCGTCCTCCGCATGGGCGGAAGGGCGGAGGTGGACCCAATCGAAACAAAGGAGGGGGTGGGAAGAACTTCAAAGGTTCGTCTCGTGGAAATCATTCTGGAGGGAATCGCGAAAGGTCTAGAGGTTGAATGACGGAAAAGGAATGGCTCGAAAAAGTAGGTGCCGAAGCGTTCCAAGTAATGCGTCAGAAGGGAACAGAAAGGCCCTTTACTTCCGAATTTTGCGGTCCTTTGGACTCCGGGGTTTACCGTTGCAAGGGGTGTGACGTCATGCTCTTCGAGACCAATTCTCAGTTCGACGCAGGATGCGGGTGGCCCAGCTTTGATCGTGCCGATCAGAAAAGCAACATCAAGGAAGTGCTAGACAAGTCACATGGAATGACACGCGTTGAGGTCCGGTGCGTTGGTTGTGATAGCCACTTAGGGCACGTATTCAATGATGGTCCTACTGAGACCGGAATGCGTTATTGCATCAACGGAATCTGCTTGGTCCACAGTGCGGAATAACTCGTTGCTTTAGTGGGGCGCAATGAGTAGTGGTAATCGCTTGGTTCCCGCTTCCATGAGATACCAACCTGAAGGAAGAAGAGGCAAATTCCAACGTTCAAGGGACGCCCCGGAAGTCAATGGGCCACGAAGAACGATTTCCCCCATGGCATTGCGCAGGATCAGTTGAACATTTCCAGGGAGATTTCCCAGCATTACATAATCCATTGCGGGGTTGGGAAATAAGTTGCATTTAGCATGATGTGCTTCAACAGAAGTCCAAGTCCAATTGACTTGCTGCAATACGCTGCAACCGGATACGTCCGTCACCTCCACAAAAATGACACTTCCTTCCGGGAGATTGGTTAACGCTTCCTGGCAGGGGCCATCAATGAGTAAATCGACTTCGCTGCAGATCACCTCTCCATTTGGAAGAGTCCAAGACACGGAATAGGGTTCGCTCCCTCCTTCGATTGAAGTTTCCCAGCCTGTTCCCGTTTCGGTGAGGTCCAATTCCATGGTGCAGGGCTGACAAACATCCAATGGCGAAGGCTCGAGCTCGAGGACCAAGCCATCGCTCAATGACAACCCGAAAAATGCGGGGAACCCTGCGGGATAACGTTGCGCTCTGAATAACAGGTTGGCGTTGATGTTCAATTCTGCTCCTTGTACCACGGGCATGCCGTTTTGTAAGGGCAGACGGTAGTACCAAGCCGTATCGCCTTCTGCAGTAAACTCGAAAATCTCACCAGTCCGACCACTGACAAGTAAATTATTGCCATTGGCCAACCGATCGAAATTGGATAGTCCGCTGCTGAAGAAGTCAGTAGGAGTGGGGGCTGTCCACGTCCAATCGAAATCTGCGGGTGAGAATAGGCCATCCATCATCTCGTATGTTCCCAATGAATCATTGAAGACCACGTCGATTAAATGCCCACTCGAATAAGGCCCGGTGACTCCAGGATTTCGGTTGTTAAAGACGGCTATTTTTCCGAAATCAGAAGAATTTTGGAGATAGGGCGCATCCAACCACAATGCGCTATGTTGGTAATGCAGCAACTGTGGAGCATCCATTCCATAAGCCTCGGGGTTTCCCCATCTCCACTGGATGCCATCGTTGCCATTGTTTCGATCAATCACCCAAATCTCATCGAAGGTGGGAATGCTCACCAAAAGGTGGCCCGTGCTGGGATTGAAATCAATGCTGTTCATGTGCAGCCAATCCGCGGAAACGGTACTAGCGCTTCCGTGGTTGATGTTGATTCGCTCTGGATGATCAGCGACGACACCGTAGTTAGACAAAGTTGAGTCCATGTCTTGAATGAGGTGGTCCCAAGCTCGCCATTCCCACACCATTTGGCCTCCACCTGTTCCGTCCGGTTCGATTTCTACGATTCGCTCACTCCACAATTCTCCATCCTCTAAATTGTTGGGGTCTCGCCCAGCTAAAATGCACTCCAAGGAGTCGATTTTCTCCCATGCGATGGCCAAAATATGTCCGTTGCCGAGTGGAGCGATGTCATGGTGAAAACGACCCGTTGAATCATTTAACGTATAACTCCAAATGG
>JAPKCA010000021.1 GCA_028823145.1 Flavobacteriales bacterium | reverse complement strand
TCGCAGCTAGAGCAATTGCATCAGCAGAAGCTTGATCAGCGTCAGCAGAAGCGTTATCAGCTATTGCTTGTGCGTTAGATGCATCACCAGCGTCAGAGTATGCTGCAGTAGCAACTTCTTGTCCGCCAGTAGTAATAGTACCGTCAACGTCGAGGTTTCCACCCATGGTAGAGTTCCCGTCAACATTCAACGTACCATCAATATCCAACTCACTTCCGTCGCCCAAACCACGACCAGAATAGAATACGAGCTCCTCAACTTGAGCAGCTTCAGCAATCATATCTTCAAAGTCGGCGTTGTTGGCGCTCATATAGTTAAACAATGCAGTAGCTGCACTGAATACACCTGTCAAATTCAATTCACCAGTAACAGTCATGTTGGTTACTGTAACACCACCCGAGAAGTTACCGTCCTCATCCACATCAAGTGAAATGACAGAAAGCAAATCACCAAGGTCTGTGGTGTTTTGAGAAACGTTGGACTGCAAAATTGAGATCTCACCATCGTTAGATTCGATAAGTCCCAACAAGTATGCATCCTCAGCAGCAGACAATTGAGCATTTGCATCAATGGCAGCTTGCAAGTCAGCATCAGCAGCATCGCTTGCAGCAGCAGCAGCAGCATCAGCGGCAGCGCTGACAGCAGCAGCAGCATCAGCAGCAGCAGAAGCAGCAGCATCAGAAGCAGCATCAGCAGCAGCGTTCGCATCGATTGCGGCTTGCAAGTCAGCATCAGCAGCATCGCTTGCAGCAGCAGCAGCAGCATCAGCGGCATTGCTTACATCAGCAGCAGCAGCATCAGCGGCATCGCTTGCAGCAGCAGCAGCAGCATCAGCAGCAGCATTCGCATCGATTGCGGCTTGCAAGTCAGCATCAGCGGCAGCGCTTGCATCAGCAGCGGCAGCATCTGCAGCGGCATTTGCCGCGGCATTTGCATCAATTGCAGCTTGCAAGTCAGCATCTGCTGCAGCACCGGCAGCTGATTCATCAGCGTCAGCGGCAGCGTTTGCATCAATGGCCGCCTGTAGGTCTCCTACAAAGGTGGACACATCGCCTTCCAAGTTGTTTAACTGCAATTGCAAAGCTGCAATTTCTTCTTCCTGACCATTCAGTGCATACATCGCCACAGGGACGGCTTGCACATCAACGTCTCCAAAAGAGGCGTATCCGGCTCCAGCGTCCACCTCTATAGAGAAGTGTAATCCAGATTCGGACCAGTCCACATCAGAGAGTGAGCTTGATCCGAAAGCAAGCGCGCCGTCACCGATGGTGAGGGCGAGGTTGCCGAATTGATTGGTTAATACGCTGGCATGTGATTCTTGCCATAACGCCGATCCGTCAGCACTCATCAGTGTGACTCGGACATTAAGTTCGGCATCCGCCAGTGGATCGCCGTCGGCATCACGGGCAACAGCCTGGTAGGCTATGCCGTAATCCTGCGCTTGCAGGATATTTAAAGCTCCGAATAAACAGAGCAGGGAGAGTAAAAGTGTACGCATCACTTTATCTTGGTTAAGATTTCAGAACTCGAATATACAAGAAAAATCTCGACAAACCACCAAACCCTTGCGACAAATTTCTATTAACCTTCGCCCAAACCGTGTTTTATACAACGTAACCATTAGCGTAGACTCCTTGAAATACGGGGAATGGATGCGATTCATGCGGGAAAATCATATCCCTAAAATTTTTTCCAGTGGTTGCTTCGAATCCTATAGAATTTGCAGAATTATCGGAGAAGAATCAGGCGGTATAGGGGTTGCCATGCAATACGTTGCCTTATCTCAACCAGACCTGGAGCGATACCTCGCGGAATATGCTCCACAGCTGAAACGAGAGCATCAAGAGGCGTTTGGTGAAACCGCCGTGGCATTCAGGAGCGTTTTAACAATCATCGAGGAAGGGGAATGGGCGGAAAGCCAATCCTGATATTAGTCGACCTTTGAGGTCCACAGCAGAGCGTTTTATGAAACATCCCCACTCAGTAAAGGCCAAGAAACACCTCGGCCAACACTTTCTAGCCGACGAACATACCGCCCATTTGATCGCTGATGCCGTGTTAGCGCCAGACTCCACTTCAACCGTTGTTCTTGAAATCGGGCCCGGCACAGGGGCGCTTACCAAACCCCTATTGAGGCGTGGAGACCTGAACATCCATGTCCTCGAGGTGGATTCCGAAAGTGTTGCATTCCTCCGTGGACAGGATTGGCTGGAAGAAACCCCCATACTGCAAGGAGATGTGCTCAAGATGGATCTGCTTCAACAATTCCCGGGACAGGATATCATTATCGCCGGCAACTTTCCGTATAACATCAGCTCCCAAATCCTGTTTAAAGCCCTGGATTGGCGTGAACACGTCCCGCAATTGGTCGGGATGTTCCAAAAAGAAGTGGCTGAACGCGTGTGTTCTCCCGAAGGATCAAAAGTCTATGGCATCCTTAGCGTCCTCTTACAAACCTATTTCACCGCAGAGTATTTGTTTACCGTTCCTCCCCAAGTATTCGTCCCTCCTCCCAAAGTGCAAAGTGGGGTGCTGCGGTTGGTCCGACGAGAAGAGGCTCCTACTGGTTTTGCTTACCATCACCTCAAACGCATCACCAAAGCAGCTTTCAACCAGCGCCGCAAAACCTTGCGCAATGCCTTGAGTGCGGGCGGATTCCCTATCGATGGGATTGACCCTGAAATTCTGGGCAAGCGGGCGGAACAGCTTAGTCCAGAGGCCTTTCAATCCTTGGCCCGCGAACTCCCTGATATAACGAAGGGCTAAAGCGCCGGGCCATGTGCTAACTTCGCTGGAGGTTTTGAAATGAACAAGACCACACTATGTCGAAAACAATCACACTCCAAGAGTTTATCATGGATACCCAGGCGGAATTTCCGTTTGTGTCCGGTCAACTCACTCGACTTCTTACAGATATCGGCGTTGCTGCGAAAATCGTGAATCACCAAGTCAACCGGGCTGGTCTGGCGGGGATTCTAGGAGAAGCAGGCTCACAAAACAGCCACGACGAAGCCCAACAGAAGCTAGATGTCTTTGCGGATCGCACCTTTATGCGAATTCTAACCGCAGGCAAATCCGTTGCAGGAATCGGGTCAGAGGAGCAAGAACAGTATGTCTTCTGTGGGGACGATGGGAAATCAGGGAAGTACATCGTCATGATTGACCCGTTGGATGGGAGTTCCAATGTGGACGTCAACGTGTCCATCGGAACCATATTCAGCATCTACCGCCGCGTAACCCCAATGGGTGAAACGCTTAGTGATCAGGACTTTTTACAAGCCGGAACCGAGCAAGTGGTCGCAGGATACATCCTCTATGGATCTTCGACCATGCTTGTGTACACGACTGGATCGGGGGTCAATGGCTTCACCTTGGATCCCGCAGTAGGTGAGTTTTTTCTCTCTCATCCAAAAATGCAATTCCCTGAGACCGGTTCGATTTACTCCATCAACGATGCGCTCCTAAGTCAAGCGAACGGAGCAACCCAGCAATTTATAACAGGCTGCAGAGAGGCGATCGACAACGGATTCAAAGCGAGGTACATTGGAAGTCTGGTCTCTGATTTTCATCGCAACCTGATCAAGGGGGGCATTTATCTCTACCCCAGCACCAAGGATTATCCTCAAGGAAAATTGCGGTTGCTCTACGAATGTGCTCCGCTCGCCTTCATAGCCTTACAAGCTGGGGGATCAGCCGAAGACGACCAGGGTAGTATCCTCGAAAGGGTGCCTTCGTCATTGCATGAACGATCGCCATTTTACGTCGGCAACATCCACCTCATCCAAGCATTGCGATCTTGTTGGATGAACAACGATTAAGAACGCCCGAACGTGCGATTCCGCCCCTAACTTCGCGCTCCTAACTTGGAATGAACTCAGATGCGCGCTGAAGAATTGTTGACCTTTTACCGATTGGACCCACGAGTTCAGGCGTTGCGCCAAGCGTGGGAACAAGAGGGGTCCAAGGTGGAACTCAAGGGCATGGTGGGGTCGGCAACTGCCATGTTAGCCGCATCCTGCATTGCAGATGAGATAACTCCTGACGATCTTTCTCAAAAGGCCCCAAGCCACTTGTTCATCTTGGATGAAAAGGAATCAGCAGCTTATTTCCTCAATGATTTAGAACAGCTTTTGGGTCAGCGCAAGAAGGCCCTTTTCTTTCCTCGATCTGCCCGTGTCCCCTACCAAGAAGAAATCACCGAAAACGCCAACATCGCCATGCGTGCGGAGGTGCTCAACGAAATCAATCGAGCGCAACAAGGTCTCATCATTGTCACGTTCACCGAAGCGATAGCAGAGCGAGTAATCAGCCGCCGCGAGCTTTCCGAACAAACCTTTACCCTTTCACTCGGTGAAAAATACACCATTGATTTCCTCGATGAGGTGTTCATCGAATACGGGTTTAACAAGGTTGACTTTGTCTATGAACCTGGGCAATACGCGGTGCGTGGAGGCATTGTCGATGTGTTTTCCTATTCGTTCGATCACCCATATCGGATTGAATTTTTTGGTGACGAAGTCGAGTCCATTCGAAAGTTCGACCCGGTTAACCAGCTTAGCATCAATAAAATGACCCGTGCGGTCATCGTCCCAAACATTGGCGATCGGAGTCTGCATGAAAGCGTTGAGCCATTTTTCAACTTCATCCCCGCCAATACCCGGATTTGGGTCACCGACGCAGCCCGGTGCAAAAAACACCTCGAGAAGTCCATGGAGCGAGCTGTCACGGCTTTTTCCCGGGTTTCGAAGCAAGTCCAATTCACCCCGCCGAAAGAGTTGTTCATCGGCCCAGAAAAACTCGATAGCCTGATTACCCCTTTCCATGTGTTGGAATTTGATGGCGGTACGAGTTTTCCAAATCGAACCGTCATTGCGTGGGATATGATTCCACAGCCAAGCTTCAATAAGAATTTCGACCTGATCGCCTCGAACCTACAAGGCAACCATCGGCAAGGGTATCACAATGTCATCGTAGCCGGTCAAGCAACCCAAATCGAACGCTTGCACGACATTTTTGCAGATCGTGAAGAGGAAGTGCCTCACCATCCGATTCCCATCGAACTCAGCCAAGGCTTTGTCGATAAGGACATCCGATTATTGGTGTACACGGATCACCAGTTGTTTGAGCGTTACCACAGATTTCGACTAAAGGAAGGGTTCAAGAAGAACAAGCAGGCCCTCACTCTGAAAGAACTGATGGCGCTTGAACCCGGGGATTTCGTCGTTCACATCGATCACGGCATTGGAGAGTTCAGCGGTCTTCAAAAAATTGAAGTGAACGGAAAAGAACAAGAAGCCATCCGTCTAACCTACCGGGGAGGAGATGTCTTGTATGTCAACATTCACTCCCTCCATCGGATATCGAAATACACATCCAAAGAAGGCACCGCTCCCAAAATCAACAAACTCGGGACAGGGACATGGGCCGCCACCAAATCAAAGACCAAGACGCGGGTCAAAGAATTGGCCTATGACCTACTGAGGCTCTATGCAAAGCGAAAAAACGCAGAAGGGGTGGCTTTTTCCCCCGACAATTACATGCTTCACGAGTTGGAAGCGAGTTTCATGTTTGAAGAAACCCCGGACCAGCATGCGGCCATCGAAGCCGTCAAACGGGATATGGAAAAGCCGATTCCGATGGACCGTCTAGTTTGTGGAGATGTGGGATTCGGAAAAACAGAAGTCGCTATCCGCGCAGCATTCAAAGCCGCTGCCGATGGGAAACAGGTCGCGGTATTGGTTCCAACCACCATCCTTTCCATGCAACATCATCGGAGCTTTACCCGACGGTTGCATGATTTCCCTGTAACCGTCGATTACATCAATCGCTTCAAGACAGGGAAAGCCCTGACCGAAACAATCAACAACGTCGCCGATGGAAAGGTGGATATTTTGATTGGAACGCACGCACTCGTTGGAAAGCGGGTCAAGTTCAAAGATCTCGGGTTGTTGGTTATTGACGAAGAACAGAAGTTTGGCGTAGCCGTTAAGGACAAGTTAAAAACCCTCAAGGCCAATGTGGACACGTTAACGCTGACGGCCACTCCCATCCCCCGAACCCTTCAGTTCAGCTTAATGGGGGCGCGCGACCTCAGCACCATTGCCACGCCACCCCCGAATCGACAGCCCGTGGAAACGACTTTGTGCCCGTTCCAAGAAGAAATCATCCGGGATGCGGTGAGCTATGAAATTACCCGAGGAGGTCAAGTGTACTTCGTCAACAATCGGGTCAAAAACATCCAAGAAGTCGCAGGCATGATTTCCCGTCTGGTTCCCGAAGCGCGCATCGGGATTGGTCATGGGCAAATGAACGGCAAGCAACTGGAGGACGTGATGGCTCAATTCATCAATGGCTCATTCGACGTATTGGTTGCCACCACGATCATTGAATCCGGTATCGATATATCCAATGCCAATACCATGATCATCAACGATGCCCATCAGTTTGGCTTGAGTGACCTGCACCAACTACGGGGCAGGGTTGGACGATCAAATAAGAAAGCCTTTTGCTATCTACTCGCCCCACCCCTGAGCGTGCTTCCCGACGAAAGCCGCAAACGACTGCAGGCCATTGAACAGTTCAGCGACTTGGGGTCCGGAATTCAAATCGCCATGCGCGACCTAGATATTCGTGGAGCCGGGGACCTTTTAGGAGGGGAACAAAGTGGATTCATCTCCGAATTGGGCTTTGACATGTACCAAAAAATATTGGCCGAAGCTGTGCGTGAGCTAAAGGAAGAGTCCTTTGCTGAATTATTTGAAGAAGACCGCAAAGCAGATCGTCGATATGTTGCAGAGGCAGCCCTTGAAACGGATTTCGCCCTATTGATCCCTGACCATTATGTAAATGATATCCCTGAAAGGATTTCACTTTACCGGGAATTGGATGACTTGGACAACGAAGCTGATCTCGCCGCATTTACCGAGCGCTTAGAAGATCGATTTGGTCCGCTCCCGCAAGAAACAGAAGACCTCATTGGCACCATTCGCTTGCGTTGGCTGGCTGAATTCTTGGGAATGGAAAAGGTGGTTTTAAAGAATGGCAAGCTCATCGCAGCCTTCATCAAAAACCAAGAAAGCGCGTTCTATCAAGAACCCACCTTCAATCGAATCCTGGAATACCTCAAGCACCACGCCAAGGACACCAAGATGTACCAACGCAATGGAGCCCTGCGGATGAGCATTGAAAACATCCCGTCCCCTCTTGCCGCTCTGCGGGTGATGGAAGACATCGCTGGCGTTCGGGCCGCTGAAGCCGCTCCGGATTTCGAGCCGGCCTCTTCCTGATTCAATTGCATCCGGGAACCCGGAATCTATCCGTGGACACACCTCATCCTTCTGTACTTTTGCCGCATGAGTGAAACCCGACCCGTAGGATTGAGTGTGATGGACTTCACCAAAGCGGAAGACTTCGGGGAAGGGATGGTTTTGCTTGTGAACAAGCCCCTGCATTGGACTTCGTTCGATGTGGTCAACAAGCTCAGAGGAGCTATCCGCGGCGCGCTCGGTTATCGAAAAATCAAAGTGGGTCACGCCGGGACCTTGGACCCCCTGGCCAGCGGCGTTTTAGTCGTATGCACGGGAAAGGCTACCAAACGCATCGCGGAATTGCAATCCCAAGACAAAGAGTACAAAGCCACCATCCGCTTGGGCGCTTTCACCCCTTGTCTCGATGCTGAATTGCCCGTCGAGCAGTGGGCTGATGCGCACCACCTCACCTTGGAAATGGTACAGGAAACCGCTGATGCCTGGTCGGGTGACTTCGCTCAAATGCCTCCTGTGTACAGCGCGAAGAAAGTCGGCGGACAAAAAGCCTATGCCGTCATTCGAAAAGGCGGTGAAATAAACCTCAAGCCAGCCCCAATATGTGTTCGCGCTTTTAAAGTGCATGAAATCCTGCATCACGAAGTGGACGGGCATCCTGTTTGTGATGCGACGGTGACCATTGCCTGTTCCAAAGGAACATACATCCGCGCATTGGCCAGGGACATAGGGGAAACCCTAGAAGTCGGAGGGCATTTGATCGCCCTGGAACGCACCATAAACGGAGCATTTCCATTGTCAGAATGCAGCTCTATGGAAACCCTTCTGGAGCAGATTCATGCCATTCACCCATTATCAACTGAATTGCCTATTGACCTTTGATGTTGAATTCATTAGTTTTGCCGCCCCGACGTTGCTGATAAACGGATCCCATTATCCCCATGAAATTAACTTCCTTCAAGTTCGACATCCCCGAGGAATTGGTCGCTCAAAAACCTTTGGACAACCGAGATGATAGCCGCATGCTCGTGGTTGACCGAAAGGCTGGGACCATAGAGCACAAGATGTTTAAGGATGTTTTGGATGAATTTGATGAAGGCGATGTCTTTGTTGCAAACGACACCAAGGTTTTCCCTGCCAAACTCTACGGAAACAAAGAAAAAACAGGAGCCGTCATCGAAGTGTTTTTGTTGCGCGAGCTCAACCGTGAAAGCATCTTGTGGGATGTTTTGGTCGATCCTGCTCGGAAAATCCGAATCGGAAATAAGCTTTATTTCGGGGAAAATGATGAATTGGTGGCCGAAGTCATCGATAACACGACGTCACGTGGGCGGACCTTGAGATTCCTCTTCGATGGTTCATATGAAGAGTTCATGGATGTCATCTTTCAATTGGGAGAAACCCCATTGCCCCGCTACATAAACCGGGAAGTAGAGGCTGATGACCGCGAGAGGTTCCAAACGATTTACGCAAAGAATTTAGGGGCTGTGGCCGTTCCGACCGCTGGACTCCACTTTTCTAAGCAATTGCTCAAACGCCTTGAAATCAAGGGCATCGATTTGACGTATTTGACCTTGCACATTGGTTTGGGAACCTTCCGTCCAGTAGAGGTCGAAGATTTGACCAAACACAAGGTGGACTCTGAGCAATTGATCATTCCCGAGAGTTGTGTTGACCGGGTCAATCGAGCCAAAACGGAGGGCAAGCGCATCGTGTCCGTTGGTGCAACGGCCATGCGTGCCATGGAAACTTCCGTGAGTACCACCAATACACTCAAGCCTTACAATGGATGGACCAACAAGTTCATCTTTCCGAAATACGATTTCAAGATCTCGGATGCCCTCATCACGAACTTCCATACACCACAAAGCACCCTGTTGATGCTCTCTTCAGCATTTGCGGGTCATGATCTAATCATGGAGGCCTATGCGGAGGCTCAGAAAGAGAAGTACCGCTTCTTCGCTTATGGAGATGCGCTATTGATTAAATAAGCATTTGGACGTTTTTGGCTGATTCATATCTCAGAACTTCCAGGGTTGTGCGAACTTCGACGTTCAACAATGGTTAACCTGATTATGAAAAGCATGACTCCTGCGCCCCGTTTCTTCCTTGCAGCTTTCTCGCTGCTGTTTGCTGGCCTCTTTTTTTCGAGCGCATCCCTCAATAACATGGAGCCTCAGCCCGAATTGGCTATCGGTGCAAAAGCTCCGATGTCCGATGTGCTTTTGCAAAACATTGATGGTACATTTTTGAGCCTAGAAGGTGCCGCTGGCAAGAATGGTCTTTTGGTTGTCTTTAGCTGCAACACCTGTCCTTTTGTCATTGGCAATGGCACCAAGAGCGACGGCTGGGAAGGCCGTTACAACGAAACCGCTGCCAAAGCAGAGGCCTATGGTTTCAACATGATGCTGATCAATTCCAACGAAGCCAAGCGTGATCACCACGATAGCGTAGAGGCCATGCGAACCCATGCTAAAGAACAAGGCTACACCATGCCATACTTGGTTGATACCGATCACACGATTGCAGATGCCTTCGGTGCTTTGAAAACGCCCCATGTCTTTTTGTTCAACAACAAAATGGAATTGGTGTACCGCGGAAGCATTGATGACAACGTCAGCGACGCCGCAGCTGTTGAATCGTTTTACGTTCTTGACGCGATGGCTGAAGCCAGCATCGGGAAGCCTTGTTCGGTTCCAGAAACCAAAGCGATGGGTTGCTCCATCAAGCGCGTTCGGTAAGCAGACCTCTTAAAGAGGGATATTCCCGTGCTTTTTGCGGGGCAATTTGTCCACTTTATTCTCAAGCATTTCAAATGCTCGAATCAGTTTGGCCCGGGTGTTGCGCGGCAAGATTACCTCGTCGACGTAGCCTCGGGCCGCTGCATTGTAAGGATGAGCAAATAACTCTGCATATTCCGCTTCTTTCTCTTTCCACGTGGCTTCTGGGTTATCTGAAGATGCGATTTCTTTTCTGAAAATAATCTCTGCCGCGCCTTTTGCCCCCATCACTGCGATTTCCGCTTTTGGCCAAGCCAAGACCAAGTCCGCGCCTATGTGTTGGCTGTTCATGACATCGTATGCCCCGCCATATGCCTTTCGCGTTATCACGGTAACCCGTGGGACCGTCGCCTCACTAAATGCATACAACAGCTTCGCTCCATTGCTGATGATGCCATTCCATTCTTGATCGGTTCCAGGCAAAAACCCAGGAACATCTTCAAGTACCAGCAAGGGAACATTGAATGCATCGCAGGTACGGACGAAGCGAGCAGCCTTGGCAGAGGCCTTGATATCCAAAACCCCGGCTAAAAAAGCGGGCTGATTGGCCACGATGCCGATACTGCGTCCAGCCAAGCGAGCAAATCCGCACACCATATTTTCCGCGTAATCCTTCTGCACTTCCATAAAAGAATCAGAATCTGCTACCTGGGCAATCGCCTCCCGAATATCATATGGTTGCTGTGCACTATCTGGAATCAGGGCATCTAGTTCGGGACGTGTTTCATCCCCTCCCTTATATGGCAATCGCGCTGGGTCCTCTTCGCAATTCTGCGGCAAGTAGCCCAGCACGTCCTTAATTTCCTGAATAACCGCAGCCTCGTTGCGCGCTGTAAAGTGGGTTACTCCAGATTTGGTGGCGTGTACTTTGGCTCCTCCAAGGTCCTCGCTCGTCACTTCTTCATGGGTGACCGTTTTGACCACATTCGGGCCGGTTACAAACATGTAGCTCGTCCCCTCGGCCATGAAGATGAAGTCCGTCAATGCCGGCGAGTAAACTGCCCCTCCAGCACACGGCCCGAGAATAGCGCTCAACTGAGGAATCACCCCGCTTGCTCGAACATTTCGATAAAAGATGTCCGCATAGCCCCCCAAGGAAACCACTCCTTCTTGAATCCGGGCGCCTCCACTGTCGTTCAATCCAACCAACGGAGCACCGTTCTGCATCGCCAGATCCATCACACGGCAAATTTTCTTTGCATGCGCTTCTGCCAAGGAACCCCCCAGTACGGTGAAGTCTTGCGAGAAAACATACACCAAACGTCCAGACATTTTGCCGTACCCCGTGACGACTCCATCGCCCAGAAATTGCTGCTTATCCAGGCCAAAATTGGTGGATCGGTGTTTGACCAACATCCCTAGCTCCTCAAAGCTGCCAGGATCCAAAAGCAAATCAATGCGCTCCCGCGCTGTCAATTTGCCCTTGCCATGTTGTACTTCTATCCTCTCCTGACCTCCACCTTGCAGGGCCTCTTCACGCATGCGGTTCAATCGATCAATAGGTTGCTCCATGTCACAAATCTAATGATTGCCCAACCGCTTTGTTCAACTTTTAAGCAACGAGGTTTCAATTCGCAAGAAGGGAATTCACGTGGTACCTTTGCCCGCGAAAGGACTTCTCCTTTCCAATTGCTTTGATAGAATGCATCGGACCCACACTTGCGGCGAATTGCGCGCCAAACATGCTGGCGAAAACGTAACCTTGAGCGGATGGGTGCAACGCACCCGTGATCTTGGTGGCATGACCTTTGTCGATTTGCGCGACCGGTATGGCTTGACTCAGTTGGTGTTCAATATGGATACCCACGAAGGTTTGTGCTTGAAAGCGCGCAAACTCGGCCGGGAATTCGTCATCAAAGTCACCGGCACCGTCCTGGTCCGCGAATCGAAGAACAGCAATATGACAACCGGTGATGTTGAAATCGATGTCACGGGATTGGAGGTTTTGAATGTGAGTAAAACCCCTCCTTTCACCATCGAAGATGATACCGATGGAGGGGACGATTTGCGCATGCAATACCGCTACTTGGATTTGCGGCGGAAACCAGTTCAGCGGAACTTGATGTTGCGCCACAAGTTGAGTATCGAAACGCGCAAGTACTTGGATAGCGTCGAATTCATTGAAGTAGAAACGCCTTATCTCATCAAATCGACTCCCGAAGGAGCCCGTGACTTTGTCGTTCCTTCCCGGATGAACCCAGGGCAATTTTACGCCCTCCCTCAAAGCCCTCAGACTTTTAAGCAGTTGTTGATGGTCAGTGGGTATGATCGCTACTATCAGATCGTCAAGTGCTTCCGGGACGAAGATTTGCGAGCCGATCGCCAACCTGAATTCACCCAGATTGATTGTGAGATGGCCTTTGTGGAGCAGGAAGACATCCTCAACACCTTCGAAGGTATGGTGCGTCATCTTTTCCAGGTGGTGCTCAACGTCGACGTTCCCACTTTTCCACGCATGACGTACGACGAGGCCATGGAACGTTATGGCAGCGATAAACCCGACGTCCGGTTTGAAATGGGATTTGTTGATTTCGGCACGGTGACTCAAGGCCAGGGCTTTGGTGTTTTTGATAGCGCCGAAGCGGTGTTGGGCATCGTTGCTCCAGGAAGCGCGGAATACAGCCGAAAGCAATTGGACGCTCTGACCGATTGGGTCAAGCGGCCTCAAATCGGAGCGAAAGGATTGGTTTATTGCAAAGTCAATGCCGATGGTTCGTTCAAATCCAGCGTTGACAAGTTCTTCGATGCGGAGGCTCAAGCAGCTTGGGCTGCTCATTCTGGAGCAAAGCCCGGGGATTTGATTCTCATGCTCTCCGGAGGGCTGGACAAGGTCCGGAAGCAGTTGAGTGAACTGCGCTTACACATGGGAACAGCGCTTGGTTTGCGAGATCCAAAGGGGTTTAGCCCTTTGTGGGTCATGGATTTCCCATTGCTGGAATGGGACGAAAAGACAGAGCGTTACCACGCCATGCATCATCCTTTCACTTCGCCGAAGCCAGAGCACATGGCCCTAATCGATACCGATCCAGGAGCGGTGCGTGCCAATGCCTACGACATGGTCATCAACGGTGTCGAAATTGGAGGCGGCTCCATTCGAATTCATGACAAGGCCATTCAAGCTCGGATGTTCGACTTGTTGGGCTTCAGTCCCGAAGAAGCCGAAGCACAATTTGGCTTTTTGATGAATGCTTTCCAATACGGAGCGCCCCCACACGGTGGTTTAGCTCTCGGTTTCGATCGATTGTGTTCTCTATTTGGAGGCAGTGATTCCATCCGTGATTTCATCGCCTTCCCGAAGAACAACAGCGGACGCGATATGATGATCGATGCGCCAAGTCCAATCCACGAAGAACAATACAACGAACTCTACCTCAAGACGACGGCTCCTGATGGAACCAAATCATAATCCCCCTTTCACCATGTATCCTCCCGAACTCGTTGCCCCCATGAAAACCGAATTGACCGATGCCGGCATTTCGGAATTGATTACATCAGAAGACGTCGATACCGCCATCAGCAAAACTGGAACAACCCTGTTGGTCGTCAACAGCGTCTGCGGTTGTGCTGCAGGGTCGATGCGCCCCGGTGTCCGTTTGGCGTTGCAACATGGCAAACTTCCAAATCACTTCACCACAGCATTTGCTGGTGTAGATCGTGATGCCGTTGACCGTGCACGCAAGTTCATGTTGCCTTATCCTCCGAGCTCTCCGAGTGTTGCCCTTTTCAAGGATGGTCGTTTGGTTCACATGATTGAGCGCCACCACATCGAAGGCCGGACAGCTGAAATGATCGCAGACAACCTGAAACTGGCGTTCGACGAATATTGCTAACGCCCCGAGATGCCGGGCCGGTTCTTCAATCGTTTTCATCTATCCGATGGCTGGGTTGCGGCCATCCTAACGTGGCTTTGGGTCGCATGCTTGCATCCGGAAATATTTTTCCATCCCAATGCTTCGCTCTTAGCTGATGGTCGAGATGCCGTAAAAAACGTATTCACTCTGGCTTGGCAATTGGTCCATGGTCCCGCCGCCGGTTGGGAATTCAAGGGCATGGCATGGCCTTACGGGGAACATGTGTTCTACACCGACGGGCACCCCCTGCTTTCATGGTTGACCGGATGGGCATTCCCTGGACTGATCAGCGGAGAGCATATCGTTGGTTTCATGCATCTCTTAATTATCGCCTCTTGGGGGTTCAGCGCCTGGGTGCTTGTCGGTATTTTCAACCATTGGGGCGTGAAGGGCAGATGGATCGTTCTCTTTTGCAGTCTGTTGCCTCTTTTTCATCCTCAAGTCTTGCGTTGGTCAGGGCATTACGCTTTGGCCTATTCAGTCGCCATTCCATTGACCTGGCTCCTGCTTTTGAACTGGATGAAGCGAGGCGACATAAAGCGCGCTGCATTGCTGGGCCTCTCCATACTCGCATGGCTGCTAACACACGCTTATTTAGGGGCAATTTGTGCCGCATTCGCCGGATTGATGGGGGCAATCTGGTGGGTGATATTGGGGAGAACAAAAAGAACATGGGCACAAGTCGTGCAAATCACCCTGGCATCAACCCTTCCGCTTGTCGTCTATCTCATCTTACTCAATGTTTCTGATGAACATCCGTTTCGCACGGATCAACCATTTGGATTCTGGGATAACGTGACCGTCTGGGGTTCTTTGTTGCTTCCTTGCTTCGGCCCGATGGGAGCGTTGCGTGGAGGTTTGGGATGGAGCATCAATGCATGGGAAGGCTGGTCCTACATCGGGATAGCAACAATCGCCGTGTTCATTGCAACATTGATTCGAGGAGTCAAAGACCGCAAGACCGCCAAATCTCTGATCCCGCTTCTTCCCGCATCGCTGGCGGCCCTCATTCTTTTCGCAATTGCAGCGGGCGAGCCTTTCAATACCCTAGACAAGTCCTGGATTGAACACATTCCTTTGTTGCATCAATTTCGCGCCATCGGACGGTTTGCTTGGCCGATGGGTTGGGTCATGCCGATGGCCGCAGCGTTCCTCGTTTCCAAATCTCGTCGGCATCATTGGAAATGGGTTTTTGTTGGGGTTTTTGCTCTGGAAGCCTTCTGGATGCAATCGGAAGTCAAGCACGAAATGGAACTGATGCCAAATCCCTTTGGGACACCTTCCTCCGCTATGAAGTCACGGCAACAACTGGCAATCAATTCTGAAGCGGTTGCATTGCATCCGGTCCCTTGGTTTCAACTGGGGAGTGAAAGTCTGGGGAGATCCGGCACAGTTGAAGGGCATCGAACAGCCTTGGCAACCTCCTTCCATACAGGACTCCCCCTCACTGCTGCCCATTTGACCCGTAGCAGTATTTCCGAATCACGTGAGCTCGCAGAATGGATGTCCCACCCTGGATTAGCGCCCCGTTTAGATGCTGGTCCATTCGAAGCGGGCGAGGATGCGGTCATCATGCTCTTGGCTTGCGACAGCTTCGGCACTTGGGCACAAGATGATTGGCAATTATGGAACAGGGCAGAGATTTCTCCTGATCCTGATGTGAGGTTTTTGTCCTTGGCGGACTGGCTGAACCGGGACATCCCTTCAAAACCCGAGATTCAACCAGGTCATTTAGAAACGGACTTGGCATGGGATGAATTAGATAAGGTTGACGATTCAAGGGCTATAAGTGGTGATGGTTTAGCGAAAGGTTGGAGCACTGAGTATTTCATCATCCATGCGCTGCATCCCGATAGCACGTGGCTCGCGCAAGACATCGAGGCCAGTTGTTGGTTCTGGCATGGAGGAGCATATTCAGGGAGAGACGCGCTCTCCTTTCAATGGATTCTGCAAGCTGAATGGAGCAATGGAGCATCTGAGTGGATGGTAAAATCGGACGTCTCATCAAGCGGAAACCATCAAGGCGACTGGACCCGTGCTGCGCTGCGATTTCACCTCGACTCCGTTCCCAATTCGCTTCACTTCTTTACCAAGGGATTTGGACAACGAGCCGATACGGTCCTTGCAGACGCCTTTCGCGTGCAGAGCACAGGGTTGAAGTGACATCCCGTCGGTAAGCCCTAAATTCGCAACCTCATGGCACGTATCCTCACAGGCATTCAAAGCACCGGCACCCCCCATTTGGGCAATTTGCTCGGGGCCATTCGCCCTGCCATTGAGCTGGCCCACGCTCCTGAGAACGACTCCTTCCTCTTCATTGCAGATTTGCATTCTTTGACTCAGGTCAAAGAGGGGGAAGTTCTTCGCAAAAATACCTACGCCACTGCAGCCGCTTGGTTGGCTTTTGGATTGGATACAGACCGATCGGTGTTTTATCGGCAGAGCGATGTGCCCGAAGTGACTCAATTGGCCTGGTACTTGAATTGTTTTTTTCCATATCAAAGGCTGACCTTGGCTCACAGTTTTAAGGACAAAGCGGATCGCCTGGAGGATGTCAATGGAGGGTTGTTTTCCTATCCCATGCTAATGGCAGCGGATATTTTGCTTTACGATGCAGATTTTGTCCCCGTAGGGAAAGATCAGTTGCAGCACCTGGAGATGACACGGGATGTGGCGAATCGGTTCAACCACAAGATGGGAGAAACCTTCATCGTGCCGCAAGAGCTCACCCGATCAGAAACCATGTTGATTCCTGGCCTCGATGGAGCAAAAATGTCCAAATCCAAGAACAACATCCTCAATGTTTTCGATGAACCCGGAGCGTTGAAAAAGCTGATCAATAAAGAGATCGTTACCGACGCGACACCTTTGGAAGATCCTAAGAATCCCGATGACGCGGTAGTGTGGAAATTGTACAACGCCATGGCTGGAGAGGTGGCTTCGCAAAAAATGGCTGATCAGTTGCGGGCTGGTGGGTATGGCTGGGGTCACGCCAAAAAAGAATTGCTGGAAGCCATTGTAGACGGTTTCGCAACCGAACGTGCGGCGTTCCATCGTTGGATGGATGATCCCGGTGCGCTGGACGCTGTGCTCGCCAAAGGCGCCGCTCAAGCGCGAGAAGTTGCTGGGCCCGTGCTCGAAAGAGTTCGATCGAAACTTGGGTATTAACTCGCCCCATTTCGTTTTTGGCATGCATCTTGGTTAGAGGAGATTGAACTGATTCAATCCCATTTTCCATGAACGTCAAAAATAGCCTGCTTGCTTGCCTTTGGATGGCTTCCTTATCAAGCTTTCGCACCAATGAGCCCCCTGTCGACCAAAACCTCCCCACGTCCATTGATCATGTGGTGGTCTACCAGCAAGGTGCGCAAATCGAACGTGTCGCGCCTGTCACCATACCTGTTGGCACCTCGACTCTCGTGTTCTCTGCTCTTCACACCGGCATCGACCCTTCGCAATTGCGGGTTACTGGAAACGGTGATTTCAAAGTGTTGAGCATCACCCACCGCTACCATACTGACACATTGTTCGGGGGAGGGAGTGCCGAAGAACGACGGCAATTGCAACTGCTGCGCAATGACCTCCAGCACAGCATTACTGCGATTCAGACTCGCAAGATCATCTTCGACCGTGAAGAACAATTGCTGCTGAACAACCAAGGGTTTTCCGTAAAAGACAGTGGGGTTGACCTCGACCGCTTGATACGTGCGTCTGTATTCTATAGGGAGCGTTTCGCGGCCATTCATCAGGGGCGACAAGATCTCGATCAAGAAATCATGGGTGTCCAAACCCAAATGTCCGCATTGGACCTAGAAATAGCCGCCTTACCTATCCTTCGAACCGAAACTTTCTTGGAGCTAGTCATTCGTGTCGAGGCTGAAATAGCCACCAAAGGTGAGTTGTTGCTCAGTTATTGGATGCAAAATGCAGGGTGGAATCCGTCTTACAACGCGCGAGTGGAAGCGATCACAGACCCTCTACGATTGGAATACCAAGCGATGGTGTTTCAAAACACGGGGGAAGATTGGGGCAATGTCGGATTGAGCATCGCCACCGGAACCCCCAGTAAGAATCGTTCCAAACCCCAATTGCAACCCTGGATGCTTGACGGCACCCATCCTGGCAATTTCCGCGGTCAAAGCACAGCCAATTCATGGTTGAAAGCGCAACCATACAACCCCAATGTCAGGCAGATTCGAGGTCAACTAAATGATGCCAATGGATTCCCGTTGGTCGGAGCGCAAGTGATTGCTGGTGGAGCGCAAGTAACCACGGATATCAACGGGTTTTATTCGATGAATGTCCCCGCCGGAGTAAGTCAAGTACAGTACCGTTCTGTCGGGCACAAACTAGAAGCCCTTGCAATCAGCGATCCCGTAATGAATGTCAGTCTTGCTCCCAACATGGAAATTCTAGAGTCCGTTGTTGTTTCCGAGGATGCCGCGAAAAGAGAAGCCCTTTTCAGTCCCCGAACTCGAAGAAGGGAGGCTTTTGATCAAAACAGCCAAGACGCCATGCAGTTTGCAGCTGTTTCGATTGAACACAATCCAACCCAGACTCGATTCGATATTGATGCCGAATACGACATTCCCTCCGATGGCAAGCGTCATGCTGTCCGGGTTTTGGAACACCATATTCCTGTAGATTACCTCTATCAAAGCACGCCCAAACTCGACCCGAAAGTCTACCTAACGGCGTTGTTTACCGATTGGGAAGAGCTCGACTTGCTGAACGGCCGGATGCACATTTATTTCGAAGATGATTATGTAGGAGAAAGCCAACTCAGGTTGGATTTCACCCTAGACACTCTGGCCATTTCGTTGGGTCCTGATCCTTCCATTCAGGTGAGAAGGAAACGGACCATGCGCGAAGACCGTTCGAGTCTCATCAGTGGCAAGCGCGAGTTTTTGAGGGAATATGTATTTACCATTACCAATCGAAAGCAATCAGATATTCACATTCAAATCGACGATCAATTGCCATTGGCTCAAAATGAAGACATCGAAATCAATCGACTCAAGCTCGATGGCGCAGAGGTCAACAACGACACCGGACAGGTGGTCTGGGACCTGCACATCAAAGCGGGTGAAGAAGAAGAGAAGCTGTTCCGATACGAAGTCAAATCACCCAAGGACGCATACGTCCAAGTGCTTTAATCTAAAATCGGAGCCCCGTATTTTTTCTGAAACTTTCGGTACAACGCACGTTGACGATTGTCCAGATCGATTTTTCGACCTTGAATGAAGGCGTGCATCAATCGATTGGATCGCATATCCAAGGCGTCACCTTCTGAAATAAAGAGGGTGGCGTCCTTTCCGGTCTCCAGGCTTCCGCATGAGTCTTCTATTCCTAAAATGCGCGCTGTATTCAATGTCACACTCCGCACCGCTTGTTCGTAGGTCAATCCATAGGCGTGAGCCGTGCCGGCATAGAATGGTAAATTTCGAGTGCCCATATGCTCCATGCTTCCGGCATTTTGCAAGCAATACAGCACCCCTTCATCCTCCAAAAGCTTCGGGATGCGAAAAGGAAAGTCCACCTCGTCTTCCGAGTACCGGGGCAACGCATGTACCCTCCGTACCATCACTGCGACCTCATTGTCCCGAAGCAAATCTGCAACCAACGGCGCATCATAACCGCCGACGATGACCAAGTAGGGAATCTCCATGGCGCGTTTGAAATGCACCGCTTCAGAGATTTGACGAATGTCATCCGCATGGACATACAATCGAAGTGAGCCATCAAACAGGCCCCTCATGGCTTCTTGCCGAAGGTCTTTAGCACTTCTCGGGTCGCGTGTGGGAGCTTCCGAATATGCCTGGGCCTCTTCGAAAAAATGTTTAATCTCCAGGAATTCCTGATCGTACGTCTTGCGCTTCTTAATGTCCACCGTGCCATCGGCTCGATGCCGGTGGTGGGTGCGAGGCCAATTCAGGTGAATACCATCCACCATCTTGAGTGCGGCATCTTCCCAGTTCCAGCCGTCAAAATGAACAATGGAACTTGAGCCGCTGATGGTCCCTCCGCGCGGGGTAATCTGTCCCATCAACACCCCATTGGAGCGAACAGTTGGCGTCACTTCGCTATCCGTATTAAACGCAACAATGGAACGAACGTGAGGCTTGAAAGTCCCTGTTTCTTGATCATCCCGGGTCGCGCGAACCGCACCAATTTCTTGCAAGCCTAGTGTCGAGTTGGGAGCAATCAGTCCCGGATAGATGTGTTGACCCTGCGCTTCGATGACCTCGTCGTATCGGGCACGATCCACTTGGGCTGCAAATCCCACAAAATCAATTTTGCCGTTGCGAAACCCAATAGCTGCATTTTCCAGCATATCACCCGTCCCTAAGTGCGCTGTTCCGCCCAAAACCAGAATGGATTCCGTCTGCGGCGGCGCTGGAGTTTGTTGTGCTGAAACAGACACAACAAACCAACAAAGGACGGCCGGTAAAATGGTGTTGAATGGTCTCATCTGTTCTCGTCGGTCAAAGTTTCACAATGGTAATCCACCCGAATCCGCTCGGTTGGCGCTCTTCCTCGCCTTCGGTCCACGCCTTCCCCTTCCCCGTCTTTCATGGCTTGGATCAGTCGTGCGCGCTCTGCACGCATCCATTCCCGCTTATTTTTATCGGCCTCGATGTCAAAATATTTGATGCCATCTACATATGTCTGTTCAGCTTGGGCATACACACTCAATGGATGGTCGCTCCACAGAACCACATCCGCGTCTTTGCCCACGGCGATGGAGCCGATGCGGTGATCCACTCGGAGGAGTTTAGCTGGATTCAGGGTAACAAATTTCAACGCTTCCTCTTCCGATACGCCGCCATATTTCACCGCTTTTGCCGCTTCTTGGTTTAAGCGTCGCGCCATCTCAGCATCATCCGAATTGAATGCCGTCACAATGCCTTGGCCGTGCAACACCGCGCCGTTATAAGGAATCGCGTCCTTGACTTCGTATTTGTACGCCCACCAGTCGCTGAAGCTCGATCCCCCAGCGCCATGCGCCGCCATCTTGTCGGCGACCTTGTATCCTTCTAAGATGTGGGTAAAGGTGTTGATCCGGAAACCCATAGAATCCGCCACGTGCATCAGCATGTTGATTTCGTCTTGGCGGTAACTGTGGCAGGTCACAAACCGTTCGCTATTCAAAATTTGACTCAGGGTTTCCAGTTCCAAATCTTTGCGAGGAGCTGCGGGGAGTAAGTTTCTTTTCTTGGACCGTCTGCTCGCGTTACGCAGCATTTGAGCGTGGTCCTTCCAAGCTTGTTCGTATTCCCGAGCGCGAATAAAGTGGTCGTAATAGACTTGTTCGACACCCATGCGGGTTTGAGGAAAGCGCGAACGGTAATCATTGCCCCAATTGCTTTGCTTGACATTCTCCCCCAAGGCAAATTTGATGAATGGCGGAGCTGCGCCGAACAACATCTCTTGGGGAGATGCTCCCCACCGAAATTTGATGATGGCGCTTTGCCCTCCAATGGGATTCGCGGAACCGTGCAAGATTTGAGCGGTGGTTACCCCTCCCGCCAATTGGCGGTATATATTGACGTCCTCACTATTCACTGCCGTTTCGATACTGACCTCTGCGCTACTGGCTTGGGTTCCTTCGTTGATTCCACGGGTGGCGGCAATGTGAGTATGCTCGTCAATAATCCCGGGAGTCAGATGCTTTCCTCGACCATCCACCAATTCCAATGCTGGCACCTTGCTTCCAAAAATGACCTCCGGATCCAAGTCTGTTCCGATGGCTAGGATCTTTCCATCGTGCAAAACGACATCAGCCGTTTGCAAGCGACCCGCATCTTCACATGTCCAAACCGTGGCTCCCTGAATCCAGGTGGTCTTGGCTGTTGGATGCTCTGTGTTCCCATAGGCGACAAAAGGCCAGATGACCTCACCCAACAGTTCCGGACCGCTTCCTTGGCTATCGCGTTTCCCCTCCTCGGAAAGGTCCTCGGCTTTGGAGTCATTTCGGATAGCGCTCCAGTCAAACCACGTCCCATCATCGCGTTGTCCTTTTCCTTCCCAAATACGACTGTCCATCCAAACATTTCCCGTAGCACGCCACCAGCCGTTGATGTCCAGGGTATCCATTTGAAAGTCCAATGCGATGGTGCGACCATCGATATTCAGCCCCACTTTAAACGCCGTGGAATCTAGCATGAATTGCCCTTTTGGTTTTTCTGACTCACCCTTCACCACCAATTCGAGGACTTGGTTGGCTATTGTCACATCATACTGGCCTCGGATATCCAGCCATTCGCGGTCCTGGAAAACATGTTGTTGACCCTGGACCCAATTCTCATACAACACGGTCGATGCATCAAAAATGGGGCCATCCATGACCAATAGATTCGCTTCCATTCCTGGGAGCAGTTTTCCAACGCGCTGGGAGGCACCCACCATGTCAGCGGGAACTTCGGTCAAAGCCGCCAAGGCCACTTCTTCTGGCAATCCATGAGCAATACATTTCCGAACAGCCGCCAATGCGCCTGCCATGTCTTCCATCCCTTGGGGTGTAAATGCAAATCGGATTCCTGCTTGGTGCACTCGGGCCGCGTTCGTCGGAGCCAACTCCCAATGCTTCAATTCATCCAAACCGATCAATCGGCTCAGGTAGGGGTCGCTCACGTCAAATGGCGTCGGGAAATTCAAGGAAAGGACCAAATCCGAACCGGTTGCTTTCACCGCTTCCAATCTCTGGTAGGTGTTGGTCCCTGCATAGGTGATATATGGCTGTTCTAAAGCCACCTCTTTGGCTACAGCAGAAGCACGCAAAATATCCTGCCATTCTCCCGCTTGGAAGAACGCGGGTAACGCGCGGTTTTCATTGAATGCTTCCAATGACAAATTGGTTTCTAGCCGTTCGTTCAATCGACTGGCGTCTGCATACCAGATCGCATCATAATAAGTCTGCTTCAGTAGGGCCGTCGCTCCCATCAACGAACGAGGATAATCCTGTGAAGATGAACCCTTGCGAAAACTATAGTGCGTGGAGGCGTCCGGTAAAAGCAATGCTCTCCGAGGATCTTCAGCCAAGGCCGTCAATGCACCCGTACCGCGAACAATGCCATCCTGCACATGCGTTAAAACCGCGCCAAACCCAGCACGATGATAGCTCTCCATTTCTTTCTTCCCCGCTTGCGGATTAAAATCATCTGCCGCACGGGTTTCAGGCCGAACGGCCTCGTTCCATCCATAAGCCCCTTTCTTATCGCTCAAATCCTGCGAACCTCGAGAGCGGCGTTCTTCCTGGGCAGCCGGCATGGCCCAATCGCTGTTCAAATCAATAAACGAAGGGTACAAATGGAATCCGGTCATGTCCTTGTGGACTGCAGGTCCAGAAACGGGCATCGTGTTCGTCGGTCCCACGGCTTCAATGCGGCCATGATAAATCACCACCGATGCATCTTCCATGGTTTCCGTGGCACTTATGTGCACCACCGCATGATCCAAAACCGTTCGAACCAATTCCTTGTTGACCACGCCATTGACTGGAAAGGTCTCTTGAGATTGGGCCATCGTTGAAAAAAGGAGCAGCAGAGCAAAAGCTCGAAAAGAATGTGAAATGTGGTGGGGTTTCATTCGGAATGCGTCAAAATAGAATGGCAAGTTACGTGTCACCAGTTACCTTTGCATCATGGCAATACCAACGAATGTGTATGCAGAAATGACCCCCAATCCAGCGGTCATGAAATTTGTGGCCGACCGGCTGCTCATCGAAGGCGGCTACCAGGCGGAATTTAGATCCCAAAAGGACGCGGCACTCTGTTCTCCGCTCGCTGTAGAATTGTACAATTTCCCTTTTGTCAAAGGGATTTTCATCAGCGGCCATTTCGTTTCCGTAACCAAAGATGAAAGCTTGGGTTGGGAGATGATTGTCCAGCAATTGCGCGAATACGTCCGGGAATGGCTTACGGAACATCAGGTAGCGGTGGACACCCCCGCATTTGAAAAAGTCATGGAGCAGTTGGCTCAACCCGAAAGCGCGGCTTCAGCCGCTTCTGTGTCAGCGTCCAGTACCGTTGCTTTTTTGGATGACACCGAAATGGTTCCGAGCGATTACGATGACGAAATCAAGCACCTACTGGATGAATTTGTTCGACCAGCCGTGGAGCAAGATGGAGGCGCGATCGATTTCAAGGCCTTCAAAGACGGCAAGGTCTACGTTCACATGCGAGGCGCATGCAGTGGTTGTCCCTCGAGCATGCAGACCCTCAAAGGTGGCATTGAGCAATTGCTCACCTCCAAGATCGACGCGGTCGAAGAAGTCGTTGCGTTAGGAATCTGAGTTAATCGGAAGGAAGTCCTTGCTGCAACGACGTGATTTCTTGGCGCAAAGCATCCAACGTGCCCTGAATTCGCTCCATTCCTGAAAATGCCGGTGTAGGCCAGTCAAACGCCAAGTATGCCTGGGCACGCCAAACTTCCGAAATATCCTCTGGATTCACTGGAAATGGCGGGAAGTCGGGATTGTCCGAAATCATCCGAAAATCGTGACCCTCTCCATCCAATCGATTTTCAATTCTTTTAAAAATGATGCCCTCATTCCTCGTGACCACAATATATGGACGCATGCCACCTGCATGATTCCAGTCAGGTTCATACGAAGCCAGAATGTAACTGCCGCTTGGAACAGGCAACATGCTTTCGCCTTCAATTTGGAACAAACGGTAGGTGCGGTAAGGAGAAACTTCAGGAATGGGCAAGTCAAATACAGGAAGGGTTTGGATAAATTCCGGGTCCCCATAACCGTCCAGATATCCTGCTGCTGCTCGCACAGGCACAACGGCCACATGTTCATCTCCTGATTCCTTGCCAACGGGAATGGTTAAGATCCGCATGTCTTTTCCACTGGTGCGGTCTGCAGGCTTGCGATTGCCACGCATCAACGCATCTGCCGAAACGCCAAAAATATCCGAAATCGCCAAGACATTGGCCAAACGAGGCTCTGCTCGACCCTCTTCATAAGCCCCCAAGGCGGCGCGCTTCAGGCCCAATTGATCCGCCAACTCCTGTTGTGTCCATCCCTTGGACTTTCGGAGGGCTTTTAACTGATCAGCGAAATGAGGGAGGGTATCTGTTGGCATGTCAAACGGGGGATTTGCTAACAAAAATAGCAATGCAATCAAAATATGCGACCAATTTTTTTGAATTATATTCACAAGACCAAATTGTCCAGATGCGTCGTTTACTATTTTCAACCCCATCCATGATCATTGGGGCCCTGCTCTTGTCCATTCCTGTTACTGGCCAACGGCTTTGTGGTTTTGATTTTGAATGCAGCAAGCACGCCGCTTGTGGGATAGGGTTGGTGGCGAATGATGAAGACGTTTTCTCTTACACGCCTCCTCCAGCGGCCTTCCATCCGGACGCTTCTCGGGAATCCAACTTCATCGTGACGTACGTGAATTTTCCGGATGAGGCCATCATCGCTTTTGATTATGCCACTGACATCTGGGCTACGTTACTCAATTCAGAGATCACCATCCGGATCGATGCTTCATGGGGAGGTTTGCCATCAGGAACGCTGGCTCAAGCTGGGCCTAGCACCGTGCATGCAAATTTTCAAGGCGCTCCTTTTTCAGACACGAATTATGCATCGGCATTGGCCAATGCTCTCCTAGAAGATGACCTCAGTGATCAATCCGACATTTCTTGCGCATTCAATAGCGAGGCCAATTGGTACCTCGGAACAGACGGTCAAACGCCCGCAGGTCATTATGACTTGGTCACAGCCGTGCTCCACGAATTGAGCCATGGCCTGGGGTTTATTGGAAGCGCATCCTACGCCAGTGGCATTGGGTTCATCGGCATCAACGGCACCCCGTATGCCTATGATCAGTTTACTGAAACGGTGGATTCTCTAGCATTATTGGATTTGCCCAATGGCTCCTTCACCTTGGGCAATGCGCTGACTTCCGATCAAGTTTATTGGAATGGCGTGGTTGGGAGCGAGGGTGTTGGAGGAGGGCGGCCGCGCATTCACGCTCCTATAAATTATCAATCCGGATCGAGTTATTCGCATTTGAATGAAAGCACGTATCCCGCGGGAAGTCCGAACGCTCTCATGACCCCCGCATTGAACGCCTCGGAGTCGCACCACAATCCCGGGCCCGCAGTGCTTGGCATATTTGAAGACATCGGGTGGGTCATCAGCGGGTGTCAATTTTTGGAACTCGTCGTCGGTGAACAATGGGCCTGCAATGAAAGTGCCGGCACGTTCGCTCAATCGGTTGCGCTGACTTACCAAGGCCAACCCGAAACGGGATTGATGAACGTCAATGGTTCTT
>JAPKCA010000111.1 GCA_028823145.1 Flavobacteriales bacterium | reverse complement strand
TACGCTCCAAAGCGAGTCATTGCTGTTGGAGGATCTGAGCATCCAGATGCGAAGCACATGAAGGCGTTGGCTGGATGTGAAATGGCATCCTTGCTCGGAGGATTGAATCCAGAGGCCAATGTGCGGATTGTATCGGGAGACGCGCTAACAGGCACCCAAACAACCAGACAAGGTTTCCTCGGAGGATTGGATCACCAAGTGACGGTCTTGCCAGAAGGCAATGAACCGAAATTCTTGTTGACGGATGGTTGGTTGAGCCCGGGATTGAAGAATTTTTCTCTCTCTCGCAGTTTCCCAACCTGGTTGATGCCGAAGTCCAAAGAATTCGCGTTAGACACCAATTCCAACGGAGAAGAGCGGGCGTTTGTGGTGACCGGACAATACGAGCCAGTTTTTCCATTTGACATCTATCCAGTGCATTTGATCAAGAGTATCATGGCCAATGACATCGATGGCATGGAGCGATTGGGAATCTATGAAGTGGCTCCGGAAGATTTCGCACTCTGTGAATATGCTTGCACTTCCAAAATCGCCGTGCAAAAGGTGGTCCGGGATGGCTTGGATATGTTGAAGAAAGAACTTGGATAAGTTGAGATCATGAAAGCATTACACAACATCTTAGATTCCATCCGTCCTCATTTTGAGGAGGGAGGAAAGCTAAGTCGGTTTTGGGTGGTTTTTGACTCACTTGAAACTTTTGCGTTTACACCGGGACACACCAATAAGAATGGAGTTCACATCCGCGATGGAGTGGATTTGAAGCGTACCATGTTCTTGGTCATTGTGGCGTTGATTCCAGCCTTGCTCTTCGGCACTTGGAATCAAGGGCATCAATACATGTTGTCGATTGGAGAGATTAGCTCAACGGACCCCTTGATGACTGCCATTTGGGACAAGTTGCTCATTGGTGCCTGGAAAGTCTTGCCCTTGGTTGTGGTGAGCTATGGCGTAGGATTGGGCATTGAATTCATTTTCGCAGGAATCAAAAAGCACAGCATCAACGAAGGTTTCTTGGTCTCTGGAATGTTGATTCCGTTGATCATGCCTGTGGACGTTCCTCTTTGGATGGTAGCTGTGGCTGTGGCTTTCGCGGTAATCATCGCCAAGGAGGTGTTTGGTGGCACGGGGATGAATATCCTGAATATTGCCTTGACCTCACGCGCTTTTTTGTTCTTTGCCTACCCGAAGCAATTGTCCGGAGAGATTTGGATCCACGAGGTGGCCGCTTCGAAAGCAAATGGTTTGTTGGTGGATGGCTACACGGGAGCAACTGCATTGGGTCAGCTCGCTTCTACCGTTGGCAAAGGGGTAGACAACGCTTCAGCCCAATCGGTGATGAGCATGTTTGCAGATGGCGGAATGTTCAGCTTGAGCAATTCTTTTTTGGGATTGATTCCCGGATCCATTGGTGAAACTTCCGCGTTGGCGATTATCATTGGAGCGGTTATTTTGATTTGGACGGGCATTGGAAGTTGGAAAGTGATGACTTCTTTTTTGGCAGGCGGTTTGGTGATGGGAGCTTTGTTTAACCTTATGGGAATGAATGCATTCATGACTTTGCCTCCAGTGCACCAAGTGGTGATTGGCGGCTTCATGTTCGGTATGGTTTTCATGGCGACGGATCCGGTCAGTGCCTCTCAAACGGAAACTGGTAAATGGATTTATGGATTCTTGGGTGGATTGTTATCCATCATGATCCGCGTGTTCAACCCGGCATATCCAGAAGGGGTGATGATGGCTATTTTGTTCATGAATGTCATGGCGCCACTCATTGACCACTATGTTATCCAGGCTAACGTGAGCAAGCGTGAAAAACGCGCTGCCCTCGCTGCCGTTCAACGAGCCACCGCATAACTCAAGGCCATGGCAATCAACAAAAACAGCACAGCTTACACGTTTGCATTCTCCATTGTGATGGTGATCGTGGTCGGCACGTCGTTGGCGTATACGTCTTTGTCTTTGAAAGGCAGACAGGATGCGAATGCAGCCGACAAGAAAATGATGGACATCTTGGGGGCCATTGGTGAACTAGCGGACCGCGGCAACGCAAGCGTACTATTTACTGAATACGTCGTTGAACGTATATCCATTGATGGATCTGGCCGTCAGATCGCTTCAGCTAATTCGGTGGTTGACCCAAAGGACAAAGAGGATCCATTCAGCATCGAAGTGAAGAAGGACTATCGTGCGAAAATCAAATCGGCCGTGAAAAAGGCAGATGGTGACGCTCAAGCGTTGGAGGAAGCCCTCGCGTCTTCAACCTTGGAATTTCCGCTTTACCGTTGCTTGAAGAATGACACCACTATCTACGTGGTGCCGGTAGTAGGTTCAGGCCTTTGGGGTCCCATTTGGGGATACATCGCCTTGGAAGAAGACATGACAGTGTACGGAGCGACCTTCGATCACAAGACAGAAACTCCAGGGTTGGGTGCAGAAATCAGGGAAGGTTTCTTTACCGAAAAGTTCAAAGGAAAAAAGTTGAACACAGCCGGTCCGTTGCTTTTCTCCATTTTGAAAGGAGGTGCCCTAACAGATGAATACAGTGTGGACGGCATCACTGGAGGAACCATTACGTCGAAGGGAGTGGATGAGATGATGAACCGGACCTTGGCCGTGTACTTGCGCTATTTCGAATCTCAAATCCGCTCGCAAAAATGAGTAGCGAAAACACTTCAGCGGTCATGACGAAAAAGACATCGTTGTTCTCGAAGCAGAACCGAAGGTTGCTGTCTGATCCGCTCGATGACTCCAATCCCATTACCGTTCAGGTTTTGGGGATCTGTTCGGCTCTGGCTATTACAGTTCAAGTGCAGCAGGCAGTGATCATGAGCCTTGCGGTTCTTTTTGTGATGATTGGTGGCAATGTCATTATTTCGTTGCTCCGGAACATGATTCCAGACCGAATTCGAATCATCGTCCAATTGGTGATTGTTGCGTCTTTGGTGATCATTGTTGATCAAGTCCTCAAGGCATTCCAGCCAGATATCTCGGAGAAGCTTTCGGTATTCGTGGGATTGATCATCACGAACTGCATCATCATGGGACGTCTGGAAGCCTTTGCATTGGCCAACAAGCCGGGACCTTCATTTTTTGATGCCATTGGCAATGCCATGGGATATGCCTGGATTTTGCTCGCGGTTTCTGTTGTTCGTGAAGTCTTCGGTAGTGGAGCCATTTCCTTGCCCGGCATGGGGCAGGTCAAATTCTTGCCGACGAATTGGTTCATCAGTGAAGGAGGTTTGTACGAAAACAACAACTTGATGATTTTGCCGCCGATGGCACTGATCACTGTGGGCATCATCATTTGGGTTCAGCGCAGCCGTAACCAGACATTAATCGAAGAGAACTGATGGAATACCTCAGCATTTTTGTCAAAGGGATCTTCATTGAAAACATGATTTTCGCCTATTTCTTGGGAATGTGCTCTTATTTGGCCGTTTCCAAGACCGTCAAGACCGCGAATGGTTTGGGTCTTGCCGTCATTTTTGTTTTGGGCATCACCGTTCCAATCAATTACTTGTTGGAAAACTATGTGCTTAAGGAGGGAGCTTTGGCGTGGCTTGACCCAAGCTTTGTGGAAATCGACTTGAGCTTTTTGAGCTTTATCATGTTCATTGCGGTCATTGCATCTATGGTGCAATTGGTGGAAATGATCGTCGAGAAATTCGCGCCTGCGCTTTACGGTGCATTGGGAATTTTCTTGCCATTGATCGCGGTGAATTGCTCGATTCTCGGAGGCGCATTGTTTATGCAGGACCGCCAGTATCCGTCCATTGGAGAGGCCACCGTTTTTGGTTTGGGATCAGGGGTTGGCTGGTGGCTTGCAATCGTCGCGATTGCGGCCATCCGGGAGAAAATTCGCTATTCGAATGTTCCAGCTCCTTTGAAGGGATTGGGCATAACGTTCATTATCACGGGACTTATGGGCATGGCGTTCATGAGTTTTATGGGCATTGAAATTTGATTGAGATGACGAATACCATCGGATTGACCATCGTATTGACCATTGTGTTTTTCCTCGCGGTCACTTTGTTGCTCGTGGGGTTGCTGTTGTTTGCCAAGGCCAAGTTGTCTCCGAGTGGGACGTTGCAGATTGTCATCAATGGCGAGCGGACCATAGAAGTAGAAGGAGGCAGTACGTTGTTGACCACCTTGAGTAACAACGGAGTCTTTTTGCCTTCGGCTTGTGGTGGAGGTGGGACTTGTGTGCAGTGTCGCTGCCAAGTGGATTCAGGAGGGGGAAGCATTCTTCCAACTGAAGAACCGCATTTTAGCCGAAAGGAAATTGGAAACAACTGGCGCTTGGGTTGCCAAGTGAAAGTGAAAGAGGACATGGAGATCCAAGTGCCTGAGGAGGTGTTTGGTATCAAGAAGTGGGAGTGTGAAGTGGTTTCCAATGACAATGTTGCTTCGTTCATTAAGGAGTTTGTCGTTCGTTTGCCGGATGAGCAACACCTCGAGTTTGAGGCAGGTGGTTACATCCAGATTGATGTCCCAGAGACGGTGATTGATTTCAAAGACATGGATATCTCTGCGCATCCGGAGCATCATAAGGAAGCGAACACCTTCCAAAACGAGTGGGATAAGTTTGGGTTGTGGGATTTGAAGATGGTCAACGAAGAACCGATTGTTCGGGCGTATTCTATGGCCAATCACCCCGCTGAGGGCAACATCGTGATGTTGAACATCCGGATTGCGACTCCACCATGGGATCGGGCACGCAATGCTTGGATGCAGGTCAATCCCGGTGTTTGTTCGTCGTACGTATTTGGGCAAAAGCCAGGTGATAAGGTGATGATCTCTGGTCCTTACGGTGATTTCTTCATCAAGGAGACTGGTTCGGAAATGATCTACATCGGTGGTGGAGCGGGTATGGCACCCATGCGCTCCCATTTGTTCCATCTCTTCCACACCATGAAAACCGATCGAAAGGTGACGTTCTGGTATGGAGGGCGTTCCAAGCGGGAATTGTTCTACTTGGATGACTTCAACAAAATTGCAGCTGAATTCCCCAATTTTGAATTTCATGTGGTTCTGTCGGAGCCAGCTGAAGGAGAAGAATGGAAGGTGAAAAAAGACATGCAAGATGAAGGTGACGGCTTCTTAGGCTTCGTGCACAATGCCGTCATTGAGCACCAATTAAACCACCATGATTCACCCGAAGACGTTGAGTTTTATTTCTGTGGACCTCCTTTGATGAACCAAGCGGTTCTAAAGATGTGCGACGATTGGGGAGTTCCACCTGAAAATGTGAGCTTCGATGACTTTGGTGGATAAGCGAATGGATCTCACGTCGACAATCAAGGCCTTCCTTTTGGGGTGGGCCTTTGTTGTTTTTGCCACAGGTTGTGTCGATTCAAAGGATTCATCTGGTGACCTTCAAACGTTTGTTCATCATGGAGATACACAAGGGACGACCTATGTGGTGAAGTACCATGGAGCAGATTCGGTTCCTCAGGCTGTGTTGGATGAAGTCCTGGAATCCATTGACGTTGAATTCAATTTGTGGAGACCCGACTCCCGAATCAATGCGTTGAATTCCTTTGATCGAACAGACTCGGTTTTTGCCTTCTACGACACCAACCGTTTGTGGTCGGTGATGTGGGACAGGAGTTTGGAAATTCGGGAGGCATCGATGGGTGCGTTTGACCCGACAGTTCACCCTCTGGTTGACTTGTGGGGGTTTGGGTTGAAACATCGGACGGAGGTGACTCAAGAAGCTGTGGATTCGATTCTGGTTCATGTTGGGATGACCACTGATCGGATTGATATGACGGAGCTCGAAACCAATCGGATTTATGATGTGACGCATATCCGCAAAGGAGATGTGCATACTTCCTTGGA
>JAPKCA010000110.1 GCA_028823145.1 Flavobacteriales bacterium | reverse complement strand
ACAAAGCAATGCCACCCCTAGCATCCGTGTAACGTCAACAATTTCTATTCTATTCAGCATTTGAGAATTCGAATTAGGTTTACATCTAACAAGTGAACAAAAATCACTCCCAAGGGGTTGCTTGTTCACTACCTTGCCAAAGTACTTCATTTCATGAAATTTCCCCTTCAATTCATCGGATTATGCGTTGCCTTGCTACTCATAGCAGTGGGGATTGGTGCATGGACATTTATTAAATCTGCACGCCAATACCCACCAACGATGCCTCATACCTCCTTCTACTCTCTCACAGCTAACACACTCAACGGTGAGACTTTTTCGTTTGAGTCATTGAAGGGAAAGCGTGTATTGATTGTAAACACGGCTTCGAAATGTGGATACACCCCACAGTACGAAGGGTTGGAATCATTGCACCAACAATTTGGAGGAGATGATTTTGTCATCATGGGATTTCCATGCAATGACTTTGGGATGCAAGAGCCTGGAAACGCAGAAGAAATCGGCGCATTTTGCTCCCGCAACTTTGGCGTGAGTTTTGACTTGATGGAAAAAATCCATGTGGGAGGCAAAGATCAGCACCCGGTCTATGAATGGCTGTGCTCTGAGAAGTTGAACGGAGTGTCCAAGCACAAAGTCATTTGGAATTTCCACAAGTTTTTAATTGATTCGGAAGGTCGACTGGTAGCTTCACTCCGAAGTGGTGTCAAACCCACGGATGAAGAAATTACTTCCTTTGCTCAGGGCCAATAAAAAAAACGTCTTTTCATCTTGGGCTTTGTCGATGTAATTTGGCAGAATGCATTTTCTCCGTCCCAGTGTTCTCTTGGCGATTTCTGTACTGCTGCTGCTTCCAAATGCTTCGAGTCAGTTGCAATCGCCCGGATTGTTTTTAGGTCATGACCTAGGAGCTTCGTTTACCCTGCATCATCGAGTTGACGATTATGCCCAGCACATCCATGATGCCGTTCCACAATCGGAATTGATCAACTACGGTGAGACTTCCGAAGGTCGTCCTCTTCAGTTACTGATCCTTTCGAGTTCTGAGAACTTGGGACAACTAGAGGCCATCCGAAGCCAGCACCTCGACCGCATGAACGGAGGGCATGGGGACAAAGCCTTTGACGATGTGGCCATTGTCTGGCTTAGCTACAACGTACATGGCAATGAAGCGGTGTGCACGGAAGCGGCGCTGAAAGTCATGCACCAAGCAGCTACCTCCAGCCTCACCAATGACGGCATGCTCGACCGGGTCATTTTAATGATCGATCCTTGCCTCAACCCTGACGGACATGACCGTTACGCGAGTTGGTTTAACCGCTACGCCTCTAAAACTCCAAATCCCAACCCCGATGCTTTTGAACACGATGAGCCCTGGCCCGGGGGTCGTTCGAATCATTATTTATTTGACTTGAACCGGGATTGGGCTTGGCAGAAACAAAAAGAAAGCAAAGAACGATCGGTGGTCTACCACCAATGGATGCCGCATGTTCATTGCGATTTTCACGAAATGGGCTACAACAGCCCGTATTACTTCGCCCCGGCTGCGGAGCCTTACCATGAATCCATCACCGATTGGCAACGAGAGTTCCAGGTGGAAGTGGGGAAAACGACCGCTGCGGCTTTTGACAAGCGAGGGGAATTGTACTACACCAAGGAATCCTTTGACCTCCTTTACCCAAGTTACGGAGACACCTATCCAATTTACAATGGGGCCATTGGCATGACCTATGAGCAAGGAGGCAGCGGAAGTGCAGGCGTTTTGATCCAAACGAACCATGGAGAACTTCTCAGCTTATCTAACCGGATTGAAAACCATGTTGAAAGCAGCCTCAAAGCCATTGAGACAAGCGCAAGGCTTTCTGAAAGACTGGTTGATGAATGGAGTAATTTCCATGAACGCAACCGCACCCAGCCCATTGGTCGGTTTGGCGGATACTTAATTTCGGTCGATGAAGCCAATCAAGTGCGGGCCGATCGATTGGCTGAGTTTCTCCATGGCCATGGAATTCAAGTCGAAAAAATCACTCAGAACAAAAAACCCATAAAGGGATGGGAATACGGGATACGCAGCGAACGTTCAGTTGTCCCGAAATCCGGTGACTTGGTCATCAGTTCATTTCAGACCCATTCGGGGTTGCTCGACGTTCTTTTCGATCCCGATCCGGTGTTGACCGATTCGCTGACGTATGACATCACCACATGGAGTGTTCCATACGCTTATGGATTGAGAACATTTGGCTTGAGCAAGCCTCTGACGGGAGAACGTTGGACACCAACCCCCATCGAAGCCCTATCCGATGTAAGCGCTTATGGCTATGCCTTTCGAAGACATGGCGATGGGGATTCTAAACTGCTTTCTCAACTGCTGCAAAATGGGCTTCGCTTGCGAACAAATTCGGAACCTTTTGTTTTGGATGGCATTCATTATGAACGAGGAACGACGCTAATCTTACGAGGCGACCAAGAGCTTGAAAGCGACTGGGAAAATGAACTTTTTCAAGGAGCCGTTGATGCCCGTGTTGAGCTTCAACCACTCTCCGGAGGTTTTGCAGATGCCGGTCCCGACATGGGTTCAGATGATATTTGGTTTGTCAAAGCTCCTCGTGTAGCGGCTCTTACTGGGCCTGGCGTATCGAGTTTAGGAGCAGGAGAAGTGTGGTGGCATTTCGAAGAAGAGCTCTCCTACCCCATTTCCATGCTCTCCGCAGAAGATTCTGATCCAGGCGATTGGGATTCGTACGATGTAGTCATCATGCCTTCTGGTTGGTATGGACGGTCCGACGCAGATTGGATGGAGTCCGCTTCAACATGGGTTCGAGAAGGAGGGAAAATCATCGCGCTTGCTGGGGCTCTGGGATCTTTTGAAGGTGAAAATGGCTGGGGTTTGGATTCCTATTCTGATAATTCCAAGGAGGAAATCGCCGACCAACGTTCACGAGAAGAACGACAATCCGATCGGAAGGCTGCCTTTTCTGAGCGGAATCGACGAAGGGCCATGGGCATCGGGGACGGCTCCATCTATCCGGTAAAACTGGATGTCACGCATCCATTGGCATGGGGCTACAGCACTGAGAGGTATTACACTTTGCGCTCCAATGATGACCGCTATGCTCTGTTGAACCGGGGATGGAGTGTCGGAATGATTGAAGACGGAGCGGAAGCCGTTAGTGGCTTTGTGGGGGCGCGTGCGAACCGTGATTTGGAGGGCAGCATGGTCTTCGGTGTGCAACCCATGGGGCGTGGATCGATCATTTACCTTTCTGACAATCCTTTGTTTCGAGGGTTTTGGGAAAATGGCAAACTCTTATTTGACAACGCTGTCTTCCTCCCCATGAATTGATCTCAAGGGCCAAACAATTTGGCATAACTCTTGGTCATTTTCCGGACTTCCTCTGCCAATAGTTCCCGTAAATCTGCGGGTTCTAGCACTTGAGCGGCAGTACCATGAGATAACATGCGACGGATGAAAGTGGCATCCGGAACGAGGTGAACTTGGAAAATGATTCCATCACCCGATTGTTCAACCCGCATGTCTTGTGAAGAGTGGAAAGGTTCAGTTAAATATCCTTGAGCAACCGATTCCTGGAACCATATTCGAACAGTGCCCGGTTCATGAATAGGCTCCACTACTAAACCCGGTTCTAGCTCCATTCGATTTGCAATGTACATTTTCCAATTCCAGTTGGAAGATTCGATAAGGCCCTCGGGCAATTCGGCCAACAGGTCATCCCAACCCGTAATGGAGTCAAGCTCCAAAACCATCCGAAAAGACTCCTGCGCTTCCTCGTCCCAAACCAACGCACAGACCATCCAGCCTTGACGTTGTTCAACCAACCATTCAACGATCAGAGAATGCCGTTCGGTCCGTCTGCCATCAGGTGTATTCATGGATAACCGAATGGGACGGCGATCAAGCAAAGCATCCACCGCTTGCTTAAGCCATTGGTGCCCCTTTCCACGGCTCAACATCACTTCCATACCGCGATCGTTGCCCGGTGACGTCCGTACGAGCTTCTTCATCGAATGGTGCGCACTTAACCAGCCGAATCGATGACGAATAAGCGACTCTGCATCCGACCACCATTCAAAACCAGGCATCCCTCGGTATCGAGCGAGAATTTCCATAGCTCCCTGCAAACGTGCTCGCTCAGAACCATTCAGCCTGCCAGATTGAATCGTCATTTCAGGTTCGGCATACTGATAATACGCCCTCTTCTTTAAGCTTTTCTTGATGATTTGAACTCCAAAAATCACTTGCATGTCCTGGATATCCTTCTCCAATGTTCGCATAGCAATGGGCTTAACACCCGGCACCGCCTCCTTCAAATGGGCATTGATCTTTTCCAGCAAATCCGGCTTGTACAGGATCTCTGTTTTGTCTAGGGTTTGAGTCTCGTCTTGTGGTTTGACCACAAAGCACTCATCCAAAATGTGGTACCGAAGCAAAGTCAGCCTGCTTGGAGAAGCCATGATGATGTTTTTCGCAAAATTATTGCGAAAGTACGTATGTTTTTATTCCCGTACAGTACCAGGTGTATTGCATGGCACTGAACCAGAATCTTCATCTTCCCACTGAGGTGACCGGCTGCTGTTTTGAAGTGGACGATTATCCGGATTGGTCGTCTTCGACTTTTTCCTTCCCTTTCGCGCTTGAACCCACCCCAATCGCCATGTAACACCCAATTGTGCCTGTAGGGTTTGAGCGTGGGTTGGAAGGTCAATAGACTGAGATGGTTGCTCCGCTATGGTGTAGGTGACCCGAGTCCAATCTATAGCATTCAAATTGTCCAACGCAGCAAAAACTTGCATGGGGCCTAGATGAAGAGTCATGGCTGCCCCGAAATTTGCTGGCAATCCATTTCGACTACCGTACGATACCGAAGCTGCAACCCAAGAGCCCACTTGATGATTGTAGCTCAAGCGCCAATCCGCATTTTGGTCAACACCCCATCTAGCCCAACAGCCTAAAGTTCCTTGTTGAGAAGAACCGTCCCAACAAACAAACTCCATGGCTCCTGTCCATCGTGGATGAAAGGTTTGCGTGTAAGCCGCCGAATCGGATTCGATGGCCCATTCATTGGCCCATTCGTCAAGAACCGATTGTGTCCAAGTTTCGATGGTGTCCGAAGGCAAGTCTGCCCAATCCACATTTTCATCCAATTCAATACCAGAAAAGGTAACAGAATGGTCAGGAACACGAAAAGTGTTTGCTTCGTTCCTCCATTCGAGATGCCCCCAATCTGAAACTTGCGCATGCAAATGCAATCGTTTTGTTGGACGAAACTGAATCCCCCAATCCCATTTCCACCCGCGATTGGAATGGTTCAGGAACGTTTCCCGATCCAAGTCCTGGCCATTTGAATTTATCAAAGATGTCAAACCGGCCGTTTCAAGGACGGCGCCACCGTCCATGGTCCATTCCCACGATTCAGGATCAATCGAAATGTTCATTTCATTGTCCCGGACTTGCGCATGCGCGATACCCTGAAGAACCGTTAGTCGAATTCCAGAAGACCATTTCTCAGACCACGCATGTTGCCATGCGAGTCCGTATTCACGGCGCCAAGATAAATTTCCACCTGTGTCCTGCAAGTCGATGGAAGGAGAATCCAATAATTCGAAATTGGCGTTTCCAGCGAACGGGAGTCTCAGCAAATCGGAAGAAATATTCAAGCCAGCTTGCACATGTTCGGATACCGAAGCAGACCAGAAGGATCGCCTATTGGGTCCGAAAACCCCCACATTCAACCAATCCAATTGAACTTCAACACCCAACTTATTCTCACCGCCAAAGGACTCAAAAATTTCATCTACTAACAGGACGGCTGATGTTTCACCAGAAGACTGAGCTAGCCATTGCGCTGGGTGCAACATGGTGTTTTCAATCTGACCTTGAAATCCACCTAAAATGCCCACGTATC
>JAPKCA010000020.1 GCA_028823145.1 Flavobacteriales bacterium | reverse complement strand
GCCATCACCACCGCAAACTCCGCACTCGTCTAATACGTTGCCGTCACAATCGCAATCGCCTTCAGCAATGCCATCACCGCCGCAGACTCCGCACTCGTCTAATACGTTGCCGTCACAATCGCAATCGCCGTCAGCAATGCCATCACCGCCGCAGACTCCGCACTCGTCCAATACATTTCCGTCGCAATCGCACGCGCCTTCAGCCATGCCATCACCACCGCAGACTCCGCACTCGTCCAATGCCAGGCATGAACCGTCATCTTCTGTGGCGTCCATGTTAAAGTTGCAAGCCTCTGCATCCGTACATCCCAAAACAGGTTCTGAATCGCCATCACAAAGGGGATCCTCTGCATCACAGAAGGTTCCAACACCATCAAACGAGAACGTTTGACGGAGATCAAAAGCCCCATCCCCATGTTCGAATATTTGAGTATTAATGGTTCCTGACAAGGTTCCCGCTGTTGTAATCTGCATCACCAAAACTTGGCTATTGACTGCATCCGGCACACCATTTGGGGTACCGTTCAAAACATACCAAGCACCTCCGGTCTGATCACTCATTTCAAAGTCCTCACCCGAAAGAGGAGAAGACGACGAGAAAGCACCAATCCAAGGCTGAGTACTACTCTCTACTGTTGAAATTGCAACTTCCGAACCTGTTGGTGCCGAATCAATCCCAATGGTAATCCAGCTATCCCCTTCCAACGTTGGGAAGAATCCGAAAAAAGCCGGGTTCACTCCACCAGCTGTAGAGCCAGTTGCAAACGTGTCATTGTAGAATCCATCGGAGGTTGAAAAGTAGAATGGATCATTCTGATTTCCATAAACAGAGCTTAGGAAGTCATCCGAATTCAACATATTGACATGCATCCGATAGGTCGTCTGACCTAGAATAATGTCTGTCGAATACTCTGAAACTGTCAGTGAATACTGACCAAAAGTGAGTCCGGAGAATAAGAATCCGGCGCAAAGCAGTAAAAAACGACTCATTTTCGTGATGATTTATGGCTACGTAAATATAGCTAAAAAGTGCACACGACTCGACATTTGAGGTATTTATCTCGACAAATTTGTTGATTTGGACGTCCAATAATTGACGGTGCGGGCCGAGATGTTCCGATTTCCTGTCCGATATGGAGCTCAGTTTGAGGCAAAACGAGAGCAAAAAAAAAGGAAACCAGAGCTTCCTTTTTTTCAATTAATTCGATTTATCAAACATCCTGATCATCCTCCTGACCGGCATCCTGACCGGCATTCTGATCGGCATCCTGATCAGGATCCAAATCATCATCCAAATCATCAAGCCAATCACCATTTTTTGGACGATCACGCTTCAGCTTAGGTTGCCGAGGACCATCCTGATAAATATCACGATTCGGTTTCTTATCTGACTTATTTTTAGGCGGACTCGAATCACGTGATGGAGAAGCATCAGGGCTTGAATGCCGACTGAATTCGCCTGGATTCCCTGTACGTTCAGATTGCAAACCTGGGCTCGGAGTCGACGGTCTACGTTCAGTTGAACGCGAAGCGCCAGGGCGGTCATTTGACGGTCTTGGACCATCTCCTCTTGGACGCTCTTCAGCCTCTTTCACCACCATATTAAACCGCATAAATTCCTTGTCATGCAAGCCTTCCATGGCTTTTTGACCACCTTCGGAATCGCGCATTTGCACAAAACCAAAACACTTGGATTGGCCGGTATCACGATCGGTGACGACACGTGCATATGCAACCTCTCCATACTGGGAGAACAACTCGACCAGATCCTCGTCCCGAACCTCGCGGTTCAGCTTAGCGACGAATAATTTCATCTGTTTTTAAAAAGAGTGGGGTTAATCCAGAACATGCTAGCTCGCAACACGCCTTAGGTAAATTGAATAAAAAGTTTCATCCTTTCAATTGACACGAAGGTAATGGAAACCGTTTAGATTCCAAGTTTCGCGATTATTTTATGGCATATAAAGCAACTAATTCAACTTAAATTAAAAGAGCAAAGCATGAGGGGTACTCCATGGTTTAGTTGTTGATGGTTTTTCAATTTTTACCACTCACTTAATAGCGACTATATGGCTGCAGCCTCCCCAACTACATCAATGGATCAAAGCTTTAAGGAACCGCAACAGGTGTCAATCGTTGGTATTGATGATGCCATAATTGCTCAGCTTATACAACCGAAATGAACCACTATTCATTAGCCTACTTCAATGGATGACTGAGTGAGCGACCAATCGATCCCTTGCTCGAGCAGATGGACAAGAGGTTCAATCTGAATTAACGCCGTTTAACTCGACTTTAATTGACCGCACTTCTATTAAAAACATCACTCAATTCACAACGTTGTAAAGCAGTATGAGCTTATGGAATGATACGTTTGATGTGGTTGCAACAATGGCGAATGTTGGGCCCACTGTAAATGATTAGGAGAATCAGGAAAATAGTGTGTTTCGAGTGCAATGCCAGCATGGTTTTTATACGGATTTAAGCGACGACTTGGCGTGCCTTGCAAGAAGTTCCCCGTATAGAGGTGCAATGCCGGCTTGGTCGTTTTTACGTGCAATTGCAAAGACTGATCTGGCGCCGTTAATGTGGCTGCAATGGCACAGCTTCCCCGGCATTCATCTCTGATTAAAAAAGAGTGATCATACCCTGCATGACGGGTTTGTTGCGCTTCGGATAAAAAACCTTGTTGAATCCTTTTTCCATTCACAAAATCAAAACTACTGCCAACAACTGATTTTAAATGTCCAAGAGGAATACCGCTGTCATCACTTGGCAAATAATATTCAGCATTTATTTGTAGGTGGTGTGTCAAGCAATCACCCCCCTTATCCGCCCCGATTAAATTAAAGTAAGCATGATTCGTCAGGTTAACGGGACAAGCTTGGTCAATCTTCCCGAAATACTCAATAGACACTTCATTCTGTTCACTAAAAGAATAACTCACGCTGACCTTTAAGTTGCCGGGGAAACCTTGGTCCCCATTCTTAGAGGTCAATGAAAATGTTATTTTATTCTCTCTTTGCTCTGTTAATTGCCAGCGACGCTTATCGAAGCCTTCTACACCACCATGCAATGTATTCCCTGCTTGATTCGTTTCTGTCTGGTATTCTTGATCATTAATACTGAATTTACCGTGCTTAATACGGTTCGCATAACGACCTATAGTTGCACCTAAATATGCTTGTTGGCTCAGGTGCTTATGCATACTATCAACGCCTAGCAATACTTCTCGCAATTCATTTCGCAGCTGAATTTTGCAGCTGAGCCATGTCGCACCAATATCCATAACCGCAATACTTGAACCCTGTTGGTTTGTCAAAGTAAATACCTGGCTGGGTAGGCCATCAGAATAAAGTTGTTGTTTCATTTCTTGCTCAGCACACATTGATTATTCTCATTCGGCGGTGGGATCACGGTAGAAAATTCCTGCGAGATGGGGGGATTGTTTATTGTGCAACAATGCTTGCGCCTTGCTTGGCTTGGCAAACATATATGTCCTCTTTTAAGCCCGTTCGTTGCTGGTATTCATTTTCAATTGCTCGTTTTACAGAATCGACTTTTTCAGGAGACATGAGCGCTACAATACAGCCACCGAATCCGCCTCCTGTCATGCGCACACCACCTTGCTCACCAAGTTCATTTTTGACAATATCTACCAAGCAGTCAATTTCAGGTACGGTAATTTCAAAATCATCTCGCATGGAGATATGAGACTCTGCCATCAGCTTACCCATCAGCTTTAGATCTCCACTTCGCAATGCATCTGCCGCAAGTAAAGTGCGCTCATTTTCACTGATTACATGACGAGCACGTCGGTAGACAACGTTGTCCAATTTATCTTTTCCTTGCTGCAACGCTTCCAATGATAAGTCGCGTAGGGCTTTCACTGAAAATGCCTGTGAGGCACTTTCGCATTGTAGGCGACGAGCATTGTATTCACTGCCCACTAAACCACGCTTTTTATTTGAGTCAATGATCATGATAACCATCTCTTCTGGTATTAAAATTGGCACGGTATCTAAACTGCGGCAATCAATTAACAATGCATGATTCTCTTGGCCACATGCCGAGATCAATTGATCCATAATACCGCAATTGCAACCAACAAATTGGTTTTCTGCTTTTTGACCATTTAGCGCAATCTCTTGCTGGGTTATTTTTAAGTCATAAAGCGTTTTAAAGGTCTGACCAATCACGACCTCTAAAGCTGCCGATGAGCTGAGCCCCGCGCCATGTGGCACATTGCCACTGACCACAATATCCGCACCAGAAAACTGATAGCCGAGGTCTAGCAAACATTTGACGACGCCGCGAATGTAGTTTGCCCACATTTTCCCTTCCATAAACTCAATTCCTTCCCGAAGGTCAAATTGATCCACATCATTGTCGTAATCTACTGAGACTAAACGCACGATATGATCCTGACGTGCTGAGGCTGCTACTATCGTTTGATAGTTAATTGCACAGGGAAGAACAAAACCGTCATTGTAATCGGTATGCTCACCGATTAGGTTGACACGTCCCGGTGCTTGAATTACGTATTCTGACGGGTAACCAAAGGTTTCTTCGAAAACATCGCGTACAACATTTGCCAACGCCATTACCAATTGTTGCCACCGACCATTCGACCAAGTCCTCCCAATACCGAACCCTCCCCTTTCGACTTGCCGCCAGCTTTCGGTGCATGAGCCAAAATTCGATCAGCCAATCGGCTAAAAGGAAGGGATTGCAACCAAACCGTTCCCGACCCTTTCAAGGTCGCCAAAAACAAGCCCTCGCCCCCGAAAAACATCGACTTCAAACCGCCCGCCCTCTCTATACTGTATTCGACATTGCCCGTGAAAGCAACAATGCACCCCGTATCCACCCTCAACGTTTCACCATTTAGTTTTTTTTCAACGACCGTTCCACCGGCATGTAAAAATGCCATCCCATCCCCTCGAAGTCTTTGTAGAATAAATCCTTCTCCCCCAAAAAATCCCGCTCCCAGCCGCTTGGTAAATGCAATCGTCACCTGGGTTCCTTTGGCCGCGCACAAAAAGGCATCTTTCTGGCACGTGATTTCATTGCCCAGTCGCTGCAAATCAATGGGCATGATTTTTCCGGGATAAGGCGCAGAGAAAGCCACTTTTCGTTTGAGCGATCCTTGGTTTGTAAAATGGGTCATAAAAATGGACTCTCCTGTCAGCACTCTCTTCCCGACTTGCAGCAAAGAATCCAAGAAACCACTTGATGCATTTGAACCATCCCCCATTTTGGCTTCAAAGGAAATATTTTCCTCCATCCAGTTCATGGCACCAGCTTCAGCGATGACGGTTTCTAACGGATCCAATTCGATTTCCACCGTTTGCATGTCATCTCCGTACACATGAAAATCAATTTCGTGACTCTGCATCATATTCAGTTTAGATATCCCCATCCTGAGGTAATTTGGCCCTAAACTAATCACATCAAAGATGAAGTTCAATCATGCACCGGTTTTTTTCCAGCACCCCTGGTCCTGGGTCGCGTTTTTAGCCATCAGTTGGTGCGGTTGTACTCAAGATGACCACACTTCGAATTCTACCATGACCTATCCCTCTTCTCGAACAGAAACCATCATAGACACCTTGTGGGATGTAGAAGTTTCTGATCCCTATCGGTGGCTTGAGGATGATCGATCGGAAGAGACCAAAGATTGGGTCAATCGGCAAGCAGCATTCACAAAAGCTTACCTCGACTCCATTCCGGTTCGTCAAACCCTCAGAGATCGATTTGAAAATATTTTTGATTACGAGAAGATTGGCGTGCCTCGAAAAATGGGCGGGCGGTATTTCGTTTCGAAGAACGATGGCTTACAAAACCAAAGCGTTTGGTATGTTCGGGAAAGTTTGCATGGTGAAGACCGGGTTTTCTTGGACCCCAATTCCCTGAGTTCCGATGGTACCGTGACCGCATACTTAGGCAGTGCATCGGAAGACGAAACACTCCTGTCGGTCATCCAGAGCAGTGCCGGATCGGATTGGCAGCAAATTCATCTTTATCATTTAGCCACCGGTGAGCCGACGGGTGAAGTTTTGGATTGGGTAAAGTTTTCTGGAACCAGCTGGGCGGGAAATGGTTTTTTTTACAGCCGATATCCCGCTCCGGATGGAAGTGAACTCAGTGCAGAAAACACCTTTCACAGTGTGTATTATCACCGGGTCGGAACAGATCAGTCCGAAGATGAACTGGTGTTCCGCAATGACGATGAACCCAATCGCTACCACTTTGCCGGTGCAACGGAGGATAAAAAATTCCTTATCCTGAGCACTTCGACTGGCACGGATGGAAATAGCCTCCATGTCAAATCGCTAGAGACCGAAAACGAACCTTGGGTAGAATTAATTGGCGGATTCAATACTCGATGCTCCGTTGTGGATCATGTCAATGGACAATTTCTCATTTTGACCGATCAGGGAGCTCCAAAATATCGCTTGATTGGAATCGATGCGGAGTCACCGGACCAATGGAGCGAGGTCATCCCAGAAAGCGAACACTTATTGGAAGGAATATCTTCTACTGGCGGCCAACTTTTTGCCACATATATGCGCAATGCATGCAATGCGGTGATTCGATTTGATCAAGACGGATCCAATCCACGTGAAATTGAGCTGCCGGAAAGCACAGGGTCCGTTGGTGGGTTTGGCGGCAAAATGGATGCGACCGAAACGTTCTACGCATTCACTTCTTTCACGCAGCCTACATCTATTTTTCAGTACGATTTAGCAACTGGAAAATCAACTCTTTTCGCTGCTCCTAAGGTAGACTTCAATCCCGAAGAGTACATGGCAGAGCAAGTGTGGTATCCATCCAAGGATGGTACGCAAATTCCGATGTTCATTGTGCATCGAAAAGACATCCAAAAAGATGGAGCCCGCCCCACCTATTTGTATGCATACGGTGGATTCAACATCAGCCTCACCCCTAGCTTCAGCCCTTCGCTGCTTCTTCTATTGGAGCGAGGCTGAGTGTACGCTATGCCCAACCTCCGGGGAGGCGGAGAGTTTGGTGAAGAATGGCACGAAGCAGGAATGCTTTTGAATAAACAGCGGGTCTTTGATGACTTCATCGCCGCAGGTGAATACCTCATAGAATCCGGTTACACCTCATCCGATCGGTTGGCAATTGCAGGCGGATCGAACGGAGGTCTACTGGTGGGAGCGACCATGGCGCAACGGCCCGATTTGGCAGCAGTGGCATTTCCAGCAGTTGGTGTCATGGACATGCTTCGCTACCACAAATTCACCATCGGCTGGGGTTGGATCCCTGAATATGGTTGCGCCGATAGTTCGCGAGCTGATTTCAACAATTTGGCCGGATACTCTCCCTACCACAATCTGAAGCCAGGTGTGCCCTATCCTTCCACCATGGTAACGACGGCGGATCATGATGACCGTGTCGTTCCCGCCCACTCTTTCAAGTTCGCTGCTCGATTACAAGCCTGTCAAGGAGGGCCTCGCCCAGCGCTCATTCGCATTGACAAAAATGCTGGCCATGGAGCCGGAAAACCCACCTCTAAAATATTGGATGAACAGGCGGACAAGTGGGCATTCATGTTACATGAAATGGGACTTGGAGGAGAGTGAAGGTTCAATCCATCGCGCAGTGGGAGATTCCTGACCACTTAAATGGTCAAAGGCTGCAGGATGCATTGCCCGAATTGGCCAAGTTGTATATCCCCAGTAGAAAGGGGTGCAAAAAGGCCATCGAACGCGGAAGGGTGCAATTGAATGAACGCCAAGGATATACGGGAGATTGGGTTCGAACCGGCGACCGCATCGTATTGATGCCATCAGAATTGAACAACCCCCAGGCGTTTGTGTGCCCGAAACCTCCGATTGCCTTCATGGATGAAGACCTGATGGTTGTTTGGAAGAAGGCGGGACTTTTCACCTCTGGCAACCATCCTCAAACACTCCGATCACAATTAGCCCAGCACTTTCCTGCGCCCAATCATCCTCAAGCTCTCGCGCAGGCCGAACCTATTCATCGGCTTGATTTCCCAACTAGCGGCTTCATTATTTTTGCCCGAACGCAGGGAGCCGTGCAAAAACTAGGGCAGGCCTTGGAGGAGCGACGAATTGAAAAATCCTATTGGACTGTTATTCACGGCTTGCCTGCTGAATTGCTCGATATCCGAATGCCGTTGGCAGGACAACATGCCCATACCCGTGCTAGCAGGTTGGCCAAGGGAACCATTCCAACACAAGGTGATGGAGCGCTTCTCGAAATCACGCTCGAAACAGGAAGGACACATCAGATTCGGAAACACCTTCATGCCATGGGGCACGGGGTTGTTGGCGATGAGATTTACCAAAGGAGCGCAGGCCGCTACCATGGACACGGTTTGTTTCTGTGTGCATCAGGCCTCACTTTCCAACACCCCATCCATCAAACTATTCTAACTTTCAAGGCAGATCTCCCCAAGAAATTCAAGCGAATGCAGTGGATTCGATCTGCCATGGCAGACGTTGCTCCGACTCCCCTATATTAGGGGGCTGTTCTATCGTTTCTCACAACATCACTTGATTGCATGTTCATTCGTTTTATTCGTTCAAGTTATCGAATTCCCGCCTACTTGGTGATGACGATGTACCATTTCCTGTATCTCGTTTGGATTCGAATTCGCTCAAGCAGCAATCCAAAGGCGATGCACCAGTTGTTCCTGCGTTACACCCATAACGTTCATCGCTTGATGGGAATTCGAATTACTTTTGAAGGTGAGTTACCCGACTATCCCAGCATCCTGATGGGCAACCATCGGAGCTATATCGATGCTGTGCTCATTCCAGCGAAGCATCCTGTAGCATTTGTGGCCCGAAGCGAGAGTAAGTACTGGCCAATTATCGGTTGGGGCGCAAGAGCCATGAATACGATTTGGGTTCATCGGAAAAGTCAAGAAAGCCGACGGCGAACGAGAGAGCAAGTGAAGTTGCGGTTGCAAGACGGCTTTGGCGTTGTTATTTTCCCAGAAGGAACGACCCACAAAGGGCCTGACATCTTAGAATATCGTCCCTCTATGTTTTATATCAGTGCTGAGGGTGGCTTTCCTGTGACACCTATTGCGATCGAATACAAAGACCCCAATATTGCTTGGGTCGGAAAGGTTAAATTCATCCCGCATGCATGGAAACAATTCGGGAAGAAACACACCGATGTTCGGGTGACCATTGGCGAGACCGTCACGGGTGATGATGGACAGAAACTGCTCGACCAAACAAGAAATTGGACGATTTTGGAAACGCTTCGCTTACGAAATTTGTGGGATGAGCCTTCGCTTGCTTAATCCGTCTGTTGAAGGGAAGAATTAACCCACGATAAGACCTGCCATTGTATCTTCGCCCATATGTCTAAAAGCTCTCTGATTAAGCGTTGGTACCGTTTTTTATCGCCTCGGTGGCAATCCATTCATTTGGACTATCCCGTCACCCTTTCGCCAAGGCATGAACCTGGCTCAGGAAATTCTCATGTCGCTTTGGAAGGCATTTTAAAGGATCGAGTCAACGTGTTTCATGAAGAGGTCGAGAAGATTCTTGGATTTGAGAAAGACCTGTTGGCCATCCGCAAAAGAGATGAAGAACCGAATTCTTTGTTGCCTGGATGGAACAATGGATTCCTTCCGGGGTTGGACATGGCGAGTTTATTCTCGTTCATAGCCTCCCGAAAACCAAAACGTTACATCGAAGTCGGCTCGGGAAATTCGACGTTGGTAGCCGCTGCTGCAAAGGCACAACATAGCACCCGAACTGAGATCATCAGCATCGACCCTTTTCCTCGTGCGGACATCGACCAAGTATCGCAAACCATTGTTCGCAAGCCCTTTGAATCCATTGATTCTGGGCTCGCAGACACCTTGGAACCAGGGGACATTTTATTCATCGACAACAGCCATCGGGTGTTGCCAAATTCCGATGCAACGGTCGCCTTCCTCGAGTGGTTTCCTCGTCTCAAACCGGGCGTGCTGGTCCAAGTTCATGACATTTATATCCCTTGGGATTACCCGCAAAACATGTGCGACAGAGCCTATTCCGAGCAGTACATGCTCGCCATGGCGCTTCTGAGCAATCCTCAGCGATACAAGCCTCTATTTCCTGCCTATTGGATCAGTAAGCAAGAACAGTTTACTCAGCTACTCAGCCCCCTTTGGGATCATCCCAACACACGCGATGTAGAGCAGCACGGAGGGTCATTTTGGTTCGAGATTGGCTCCGACCCTTTGGCTTGACCTTTGTTAGTGGATCACAACAAATTGGAAGGTCACATTCTCCGCAACGGTTTCAAAACCCGTGAGGCGCAACGTGTATTGACCCGCAGGCAATCCTGCACAATCAATCGAGTGTGCCGTTGAGCGCAACACTTCATTGACCACTCGTTGCCCAGCAACATTGTACACGGCAAGTTCAACCCCCTGAGCCGTTGGTTCTTCCCAAGTAATCCACAAGGTTTCTGTCACAGGATTTGGATAGGCTGCCATGCCCCAGCGATTCAATTCCGAGATGCTGTTCACCAACAAATCGATGGCCATTTCCACGCTTCCACTGCAGCCTGTCGTATCCGTTTCTGTGACACCAATGTCAGCATTGGCACCGGCTATCCCATCCCACATAACATCCACGCTCGTTAACCCAACACCCGATGAAGCACCGACAAACGAACCGTTGGTGATCATCCATTCGTAACTATGTTCAGCAGGACCATTGTAGCTATATGTCTGCGTTGTTCCTGTCATGGGATTCACTGGACCCGAAATCATTCCTTGCCCAACATACGTGCACGAACCATCCTCTACATTGGCTTCTGCTGAGTAGTTGCACGCCGTTTCGTCAAGGCAACCATCAATCGGCTCTTCGCCGACACACATGCAATCTTCACCAAACGCATCCAAAACCGTTAGTTCATCTCCATCGTCACAGGCATCTCCTGGGGCAAAACATGAACCATCATTGGCGGTGGCTTCGGAGTCGTAATTGCATGTACCCTCTTCCGTGCATCCCGGAACCACAGGCACGCAAAAAGGATGCTCAATCGCACTTCCATAATCTGGATCTCCCATGCCCACAACAATGGCTCCCTCAGGGGTCGTAAGGCTATAATTTCCATCGATTTCGCAAGAGCCCCACTGACTTCCAAACATTCCATCGCCGTATTCATCAGTCACATTCAACGTATGGCAACCGTAGGTCACACATCCAGTCCAGACTTCTTCCATGCCGTCCTCTTCATATGTTCCAGCCACAACTTCCGCCAACACATTTCCATCTTCATCTGTGATATTCCAACCCACTTCGTCAGGCCAACAATCGGTGGTCAAAGTGAATACCAAATCGACACATGGAAAGTCACAATTTCCATCGTCTATGGTCGCTTCTGGGTTGTAGTTGTACGCTGCTTCATCCATGCATCCTGGAATCAATGCACTGCAATCAGGAGTCATGAACATGATCGTATCACTCACCAACGTATCCAAAGCAAAGTACACTTCATAGCCTGCATTTGGCTGCAATCCATTCAGGATAATCGAACTCCCATTCGACAAATTCCAATCCATGTTTTCGGCCAAGTCGCACGTCCATGATTCCATGGAAGTATCCCGGTAGCAGACGATATCTGCTTGACACAAGAAATTAGAGAAGCTCGCCGTCAATTCGGCACTGGTTTCTACACCACCCTTTTCGGTGTTGAATTCGAAAAATGCCTCAGCTACAAACGACTCGATATCGCATTCGACCGGACCGCAACCCACCAACGCCAAATTCACTGAATTCGCCACATTGAGGCGGCCACCTGTGACGACTTCTGTCAACAAATTGGGCACCAAATCCGTTCCTTCATAAATGTATCCCAAGACCAAGTCCGCTGCACCTTGGGGATTGCTGATTGCCAATTCTGCTAAGTCTGGGCATGGGACGCTATACACAAGCCCGATGGCGCCCGCTACACATGGACTCGCAAATGAGGTGCCGCTAGTATTGCCATAACCGCTGGTTCCGTTTGGGAGATACACTTGGTCACCCGGAGCTCCCAAGTCAATCGTTGTTATTCCGTAGCCACTAAACGTCCGGACATCATTGCTATTGGTTGCCGTCACCGAAACCATGTAGTCAGAGCTACAAGCGGTCGGCATATCGCCTACGACATCCACATTCAGCGCAGAGTTCGTCGTAGCGCCACAATTTAAAATGCCGGATAACCCAAGCTCATCATAATAGGCACACCAAACGGGATAATTGTCTGGATTGGCTTGGTCAATTCCCCAAGATGCATTGGTCGCAACGACAAACGCGCCTTCCTCTCCTCCACTTGTATTGAAGATATCACGCATGACTTTGGGGTACTCATAAGAGGAAACCACATTGGCCTCAGATAAGCCATTGGGCATGTCCACTTGCATGATTTCTATGTCCCAGTTCACGCCTACACCACCACTGCCGTTGTCCCCCGTAGCGCCAATCATTCCACTGACTGAAGTACCGTGACCGCCAGCTCCAATGTTATCTGTGTTATTGCCGGAATTCCATCCGTTGTAATCATCCACATATCCATTGCCATCATCATCGATGCCGTTGTCTGGAATTTCCGCAGCGTTTACCCAATGGTTGTCAATGAGATCCGTATGCATGTAGTTGGTCCCACCGCCTTCTAGCACAGCAACCACCACGCGCGCACCATTTCCAGCATTTCCCCCAGTGGTGATGTCCCATGCCAAATCGGAATCAATGTCGTGGTCTCCAGACTGTACATGATGCCATTGCTGACCAAAATTTGGGTCATTGGGGACGGTCTCACGCTCCGAAACCGTGTGGTTCAATTGCACAGCACGAACATGCCGATGACCTTCAAAACGAGCCAACGCTCCATCCCATGAAGCTGGCGCCACCAACAATTGATAAATCCCTGTGGACGGTGAAGGAATCGAAATCACTTCAAAATCGATGGTGGCATTCATTTCTGACCACACCTTATTGGCATCCACTCCATGGTCCAACATCACGAGCAATTCACGTTCCAAGAACGGTGTTTCATCGTGGGCTATCTGAGCATAAAACCCATTGAACACAAAGCTTAAAGACAACAAGGCGCAACTCCCCAAACGGAATACAGAAATCATGATTTAAATCTTACAGTTGACTCAAAATTAAGGACACCAATTTCATTTGCACTAAAAAGGTTTCCAGAATGTGCGAAAACATGAAACATCTAATCATTTGGTGCGTATCAAGATGACACAGTTATACAGATTCCCATGTGTTCGATAACAGCATTGCTAAACCTTCATACTTCCGACGACTCCCAGCGTTCGTTGGCGCTTCACGTTTCCAAATTGCAACGACACCGAGGCCCCGATTGGTCTGGTGTCTACCAGCATGCTCATGCCGTCTTGGCGCATGAGCGGTTGGCCATTGTCGATGTCACCAGTGGATCACAGCCACTCATCGACCCCGAAAACGGGACGGCTTTGGCGGTGAATGGCGAGATTTACAACCACCGTGTACTGCGGGAAAAGACCCCATCATATCCCTATCAGACCGGGAGCGACTGCGAAGTCATCCTTGCGCTCTACCGGGAGCATGGATCGGATTTGGTTCATCATTTAGACGGCATGTTTTCTTTTGTCCTTTTTGACCCATTGCAAAACAAATGGCTTATTGGACGTGATTCCATTGGCATCATACCGCTCTACTTTGGACACGGATCTGATGGAACATTGCTAGTCGCTTCAGAAATGAAAGCCCTAGCGGAATTGTGCGATGATGTCTCTGAATTTCCACCAGGACACATTTGGTCATCCGATCAACCACAACCTGAACTGTATTTCAAAGAGCCTTGGATGGATTCTGAAACAGCTCCTAAGAATGCCTTCGTTCCCTCAGAATTGAATCAACATCTAACGGACGCTGTAAAGTCCCACTTGATGGGCGACGTACCCTATGGTTTATTGATTAGCGGTGGATTAGACTCCAGCGTGATTGCAGCTATCGCCCAATCTTTCGCTGAAAACCGAGTCGATGAAGACGGTGAATCCAAAGCTTGGTGGCCTAGAGCGCACAGCTTTAGCATTGGCTTGGAAGGCAGTCCCGATTTAGCAGCGGCACAAAAAGTAGCCGATTTTATTGGAACGGTTCATCACCCCTTGGTTTTCACCATTCAGGAAGGACTGGATGCGTTAGAGGATGTCATTCGTTCCGTTGAAACGTATGATGTAACCACGATTCGAGCTTCCACACCGATGTACCTCATGGCGCGGCAGATCAAAGCGATGGGCATCAAAATGGTCTTGTCTGGCGAAGGCGCAGACGAGCTGTTTGGAGGGTACCTCTATTTCCACATGGCACCGAACGCCAAGGAACTTCATGAAGAAACCGTGCGCAAAGTTCTCGCATTGAGCAAATTCGATTGCTCTCGAGCCAACAAGTCCATGATGGCGTGGGGAATTGAAACACGTGTTCCCTTCTTGCACAAGCCTTTTGTGAATTACGCCATGTCACTGGATCCTGAGAGTAAAATGGGCGGGCCAGGGAAGATCGAGAAGCACATTATCCGAGAATCCTTTGATGGCATCGTTCCCGATGAAATCCTATGGCGACAAAAAGAACAGTTTTCAGATGGCGTTGGCTATGGTTGGATCGATGGTTTAAAGGACCATTCGGAATCCAAGGTGACCGACGAAGAGTTGGCGCGCGCTAACATCCGGTTCCCAATCAATGCGCCAAGCACCAAAGAGGGATATTATTACCGGACCATTTTCGAGAAATACTACCCTTCCGCAGCATGCGCAGCCACCATCCCAGGAGGTAAATCTGTGGCATGCAGCACGGAAAAGGCCTTGGAATGGAGCGAATCTTTGAAAAACGTGGTTGACCCGTCAGGACGAGCTGTCACTTCCATTCACAACGATAGCTACAACTCCTCAGAGGAAGCAAAAGACTAATCGTTGGACCCTAATTTGCGCTGGTACTTGGATTGTACGAGGTCCACCAAGATCAATACGGTCACGACGAAATAAAACGTTGTCTTGTTCAATGGTTGAACCGACCCACCGAACAATTCCAAGTGTGCCAGGTGGCCCCCTTCGGACAACAACATGATTCCCACAATCAACAGGATAAACAAGCCCAGCACCTCATAGGCACGGTTCTTCTTGAGAAATGCCGAGACCCGATTGGCTAGCCACAACATGATCAATCCGCTGACAACGATTGCCGAAGCCATGACCCAAAGCACATCGGTCAATGCAATGGCCGTTAGCACGGAATCGAAAGAAAACACGACGTTCATCAAGGCAATCGCCCCAATTGCAGCGGCAGGTTTTCGGTTCATCCCCCCACCTTCCTCTCGGGACAAATCATGAGCCAAGATGTGCCAAACCTCCTTGACTGCGGTGTAAACGATGAATCCTCCACCCACCAAGGCAATCAAACTGTGGCCATTAAAATGTCCTTGGACGGCACTTCCCCAGTCCACATGAAAAAGAGGGGTCTGAAAAACGGCGATCAATTGGACCAAAACCAACAAAAGGATCAACCGCATGACTACAGCACCAACAATTCCAATTCGCTGCACACGTGCTTGATCCTTCAACGGCACTCGGCCCGACTCGATGGCGATGTACAGCAAATTATCGATGCCTAAAACGGCCTCCAATGCAATGAGCATCAGAAGCGTCAACACAGGTTCTAACCAATCCATTTCTGACGATTACTGTTCAATGATAAAGTGCTTCGCATCAAAACGAAAACGCGGCCCATACACGCCGCCCTCCGCTCTTTTTCCAACCGAAATGGCCATGTTGATGCCAGCTCCTCGGGGCAACCCAAGCAACCGCTTGACACGCTTTGAGTCCAGTCCCTCCATAGGACAAGAGTCAAAACCCTCAGCGCGAACAGCGAGCATGAACGTTTGTGCGGCCAAAGCCGTGGTTTTGTGGGCCCATGTATCCATGTGGCCTTTATGAATGGGCTCCCGTGGGGTTGGTTTCCGGAACCCTCTTACGGTAAACCACAACCACTTGAAAGGCCGAAAAACCCCCAAGGGACCTTGGTTGTACACGATTTTGGTGATTTTCTTAAAATATTGAATCGCCTTGCCAGGAGCCTCTGAATTGGACTCCAAATGCCGAATCATCCAACCATTGTTTCGTTTCCATAAATCTGGCCTTGCGACGAACACCACCAATTCCTGTGCAGTGGCCGCAGCGGGTTGACCAAGGCAGGCCTTGATCAAGGCTTTCTTTTTATCATCGGACCGTACCCAATGGATTTCCCACACCTGCAAATTCGATGATGTAGGCGCTTTTAAGGCTGCCTCCATCGCCCTCCGCATCACCTCTTCAGGAACCGGGTCATCGGCATAAATACGCACGCTTCTGCGGGAATCAACCACATCGTAAAACTCCTTGGAATTTATGGGAGGCATCTCAACCGCCACTTTACGAGCCTTGAGTGCATCCGAAGCATCAAACATTTTGACTTTAACCATCCTGATGAATTATGCTTTCAAATGTTCTATAACCATGGAAGATTTTCCCGGTAGTGGTTGGTCATCAAATTGATATGCATGACGAATTCGATCAGCTGCCATGAGCCATCCCTTTTCATCTCTAGCATGGATCCAGGCCAGGGGCAATTCTGCCCCACAAACCTCTCCAGAACGCAGCCAATGGGTGCACCCCACAGCATGATCGATCGCTTGATCCGCTGCGGTTCGTCCCCCACCAAGAGCAACGACCGCCAATCCCAACTGACGGGTATCCATTTCCTTTACGAAACGGCCATGATGGATTTCATCTGGATAAACTGGACGAATGACCGGGGCCTCCTTCAAATGACTCTCAGGCCTTTCCATTAAATCCACCGGCCCCCCCATCGCCGCCACGGATTGGGCGAAAATTTCAGCCGCCTTTCCAGACGACAAAGCTTTTTGAATTTGCTCGTTGGCTTCAGATAGATCTGCCGCAAGTCCAGATTCAACGAGCAAAGAAGAGGCTAGTGCTTGGGTGACAGCGTCCAAACGATTCGAATGCACATCTCCGCTGAGATAAGCAATGGCTTCTTTCACCTCCAATGCATTTCCGGCGGCACGAGCCAGAGGCTCACTCATGTCAGTCAAAAACGCTTGTGTCGGCATTCCTGCATTGGTACCAACGGTACAAAGCGACTGGGCCAATTCCCGTGCGGTTTCCAAGTCCTTCATGAATGCTCCGTTGCCGACCTTGATGTCCATCACCAAATGTTGGAGGCCCGCCGCTAGTTTTTTGGATAAAATGCTGGCGGTGATCAAGCCATATTGTTCCACTGTTGCCGTTACATCTCGCGTCGCATACATGCGCCGATCGGCTGGAGCCAAATTGGCCGTCTGCCCAACTATGGCAAAGCCTGTCTCGCTGGCCACTTTTTGAAAGTGAGCAACGGATGGTTGGGTGTTGTATCCCGGAATGGCTTCCAATTTATCGATGGTCCCCCCCGTATGCGCCAAGCCTCGGCCTGCAATCATCGGAACGATGCCACCACAGGCTGCCAAAATCGGTGCAAGCATGAATGACACGGTATCTCCCACACCTCCGGTCGAATGCTTGTCCAAAATCGGCCCAGACAAAGAGAACGCATCCCAATGAAGGACATCGCCCGAATCCCGCATGGATGTTGTTAGGACAGTGCGCTCATCCATATCCAAATCCTGGAAAAATGCCGCCATCGAAAACGCTGCAATTTGTGCATCCGTTACCTGGCCATCGGTCACCCCTTGAATGAACTGCCTGATGTCAGATGAAGACAAGGCAAATCCGTCACGTTTCCGTTGAATAATCTCTGGAATCAGCTTGTCCTCCATCGATCACAGGGACAAGAAAAGTCCTGCGATGGTCGCAGACATTAAGTTCGAGAGCGTAGCAGCCAGAACAGCTTGCAATCCCATCCGAGCGATGTCCTTTCGACGGGAAGGAGCCAACGACCCTAAGCCACCCAATAAAATGGCAATGGACGACAGGTTGGCAAATCCACAAAGGGCAAAGGAAACGATGGCCTTTGTTTTCTCGGATAACAGCATTGGAGCTGCATCCGTTAAGTATGGGGCAAAATCCAAATAGGCAACGAACTCATTCACAACCAGTTTTTGACCAATAAACGAGCCTGCAACAAACGCTTCTGACCATGGCACCCCAATCAGAAAAGCCAAAGGAGCAAATACGTATCCCAAAATGAGTTCCAACGTCAACTCTGGAAAACCAAACCAACCTCCAACCCCACCAAAAATACCATTTAACAAGGCAATCAGCCCGACAAAGGCCAAGAGCATCGCACCGACATTTAGTGCCAGCTTCAACCCGGAAGATGCCCCCGTAGCTGCAGCGTCAATCACATTGACCGGTTGATCCTCCGCATCAATTTGCAAGTCTGCTTCACTCAAAATTTCAACGGGTGTATCGGTCTCCGGACGAATGAGCTTGGCGAAAAGCAATCCACCGGGCGCCGCCATGAAAGATGCCGCAATCAAGTATTCAACTGGAACCCCGAGGGATGCGTAACCCGCCAAAACTGAACCGGCAACGGAGGCCAATCCCCCTACCATGACAGCAAACAATTCCGATTGGGTCATGCTTCTGATGTACGGCTTGACCACCAAAGGCGCTTCCGTTTGTCCAACAAAAATGTTGGCGGTGGCCGATAACGATTCGGCTCTTGACGTACCTAACAAAGCACGAAAACCTCTTCCCAACGTATTGATTATCAGCTGCATAATGCCTATGTAATAAAGCACAGCGATAAGCGATGAAAAGAACACAATCACAGGAAGAACGCGGATAGCAAAAACAAAACCACCTCCACCAAACACCTCAAACATGGCGTCTGAATTCAGTCCTCCAAAAATGAAACTGATTCCGTCATTGCCATAATCAATGACGCGCTGTACCGCTTTCGATACAGACATTAAAATGTTTTTACCAAATGGCACGTACAAGACAAATGCTCCGAAAAACAGCTGAATTAAGAACGCTCCCAAAACAGTTCGGATTCGAATCGCTTTTCGATTGCTCGACAACAGCAAGGCCAATCCAATTAGGACGGGCATTCCAACCAGGCTCATGACAAAACTCATGTTGGCGAAGCTACGCTGAAGCAGTTAAAATTCATTCAACGCATGAAGGTTAACTCCAAGGTGATTGTTCACTTCATGAAAAAGCGCGAAGTCCCCATCCGCCATCGGACACCCGCGGATACACAAAAACTCACGTAGGAACCTCGTTGGAACCTCGTCCTTCCCAACTCGTTGGAAGTCCGACCAACCCCTTGGCTGTCAATGGTCCAAGACCAACCGCGCGCATGCGGAATCTCCAATCCAAGATCCCACTGAATCCAACCATACGTCAACGCTTCCGTACCACCATCGCCCATCGCTAAACGGTCTTCAAAATGTTCTCTTTTCCACGTCAAATTGGAATGCCAAGCGCCCGATCGGTTTTTCCCTTCAATTCCGAACTCAAATCCTCCGGAGGTCATGGCGAAATCACCTAAGCTTTGGTCGGTTCTTTTGTCCATCAGTCCTGACACATGCATGTCCCATGGTCCCTGACACGGAAAGTCATAGCGAATTCGCGCGTGCCAATCGTACCAGACACGCAAAGGAGCCTCATCCGATAAGGCCCATGATCCCCGCTTTTCTTTTTCAAAGAGGAAGAAGTGCCATTGAGTTGTTCGCCAATCCAAGTAATTGGTTTGAGCAAAGCTGAACCGAGCTCTTAGGACTCCAGCATCTTGTGTTTTTTTCGGATTGACTAACTGAAACTTGCGTTGTCCTCGAACGTATCCCATCAGACGCCATTCAAAAATGGATTCCAATGCCAACCTTCTGTGGTCATAGGGGAATGCCTTATCGGCATACCAGGAACGATCCAATTGAATCTGAAACCTTGATGATAAGCGGGGCCGGACTTCAAAATCCATCCCAGCGGCACTTGCGATGTCTGCATGGGACATGATAGCCCATTGCTCATGATCTGCAGGGTGCCATTCCCATCCCTTACGCTGAGTAATTTGACTGCTTAAATTCGCTTTAACACCTGGATTAAGAATCCTTTCCAGTTGTCCAAACCCGGTCACCACATGCTGATCCAAGCCCTTTAAATTCAAAAATTTTCGTGAATTGGCCGAAACGTCCCAACTGATTTTGACCAGATCTATTTCCCGGATGGATTGATAGTTGGCATTCCAATCTGCAAAGACATCACCCTGAACCGGAGAGGAATGGGAAAACAACGAATCACTCCCGTTGGTAGATGTGCTTTGCCACACATTGTGATTCCACCCCATGGCTGTCTGGACCTCTCCTTGCCCCATCCCTGTCAAACCAAAGACCAAAAACAACCCTAGCACAACCGGGGAAATCCAGTGGGTCCATCCCTTGTGGGCAGGCCCTGTATTTGAAATAAAACCTTGTTGCATGCTCTGGCGCTTCACGCGCGCCTGTGCATGACTTACGGAATGAACCGTCTGCGGGTTTCAATTCCCCGCAAATTCATGGCAATTGAAAGGTCAGAGGTAAAAACCTTCGAACATCCGGTGAAACCAATACAGGTCCTGAAGCGGCCTGCATCAAGAATCGGATATCCGATCCAGCCCGTGATTCTGACTCTACCATCACCTGCCGACAACCACCGCAAGGTGAAAAATACTCGGGGGCCATTTCCATGTCTGTAACGACCGCAGCTGCAACAATCGGGTCATTTGGAAACTGGGCTCCTGCGCTAAAAAACGCAACACGCTCGGCACACAAACCGCTGGGATACGACATGTTTTCTTGGTTACTCCCCACCACAATCTTCCCAGAAGCCAGCCGGACCGCAGAACCAACATGAAAAGACGAATGGGGTGCATATGCTCCCGAGCAGACCCTATGGGCCTGTTCAATCAGCTCTTGATCTAGGGCATCCAATTCCTTGAATTCCATTTCTTGCACGACGAAATCACTGGTATGCTTCTTACTCATTGGTTCGCAATTTCGGCTTAATTTTCTTATTCAAACAGCATATATTGCGGATATGCACGATAAAAAAACCATTGTAACGAACTGGCTTCCTCGATACACCGGATTAGAAATAAGCGAATTTGGTCACTTCATCCTTCTAACCAACTTTAATCATTACCTAGAAAAGTTTGCAAAATGGCAAGGAGTAGACATTGAAGGGCGAGATAAGGCCATGCCCAATGCCACTTCACAGGACATTACGATGATCAATTTTGGAATGGGGAGCGCCAATGCGGCGACCATCATGGATTTGCTTTCTGCCATTGAGCCCAAGGCCATCCTTTTTATAGGAAAATGCGGCGCTTTGAAAGAAAAAAATAAAATAGGCGACTTGATCTTGCCTTTGGCAGGCATTCGTGGTGAAGGAACGTCCAATGACTATTTCCCGCCTGAAGTCCCTGCCCTGCCCAGTTTTGCTTTACAACGGGCCATATCATCTACCGTGCGTGACTACAATCGTGACTACTATACCGGATCCGTTTACACGACCAATCGCCGGGTCTGGGAGCATGATGATGATTTCAAGGAGTACTTGAAGGGAACGCGTGCACAAGCCATTGATATGGAAACAGCAACGCTATTTTCCGTGGGGTTTGCCAACCGTCTGTCCGTCGGAGCATTGTTACTCGTAAGCGATGAACCCATGACACCTTCCGGGGTCAAAACCGAAGAAAGCGATCAGGTTGTCACGACGCATTTCGTGGATGAGCACATCAAAATCGGGGTCGATTCATTGAAAGAGCTTCAATCCGAAGGGCGATCCATTAAGCACCTCAAATGGCGTTAACTAGCGATTAAAAATCGGATTCAGCAAGGGTAATTAGGTAGCTGTGACGCCATTGAGAGGGGATTTTGCGGTCATGAAAACTTTCAATTTCCCAATTCCATGTCTCTTGCCAATCTTTGGTTGTCAAATGACCCTGCTCATTGTATATCAATAGAGTGTCTATAAAACTAAAGGGATCATAGGGCAATTCTCTTCCTCCCAAAATGTCATTTTGCCCCAGCAATAAGACCTCACCCGGGGCTGCAGTCAGGGTATCATACCCTTGGTAATCCGAAGCATCGTGAATCACATATAGGTAACCTGACGTTTGATTCTCTAAAGACCATTCAAGACGGGTGTTGCCTTCACATGAAACCAACAATCCACTCAAGCAAATCCACGCGAATACGTTTTTCATGGCTTCTTCCTTTTTCGCAAAAGTAGCCAAGCAATGGCTTTATGCACCCAAAGACCACGCGCCGAATTCAGAGGGGTCTTCAGGATAATCACTGGAGGCATCCTCGCCACCGTAGAAATCTTGGACATCTAAAAACCGCATAATATGGGACTGCGATTTCCGATCGGTCAGGGTGATCCAATGCACCGATTCGGTTGGCAATAAAGGGGCCGACAAATCCACTTGCTGGATGATCTCCCAATCGCACAGCTGATGCCACACCTTGCTTGCCAATTTCAACGATGAGTCTCCAACGCCTGTGCGTTCCTGCCAAACTTTTACCGCTTCCTCTACATCCTCAAAGGGCAATTGACTGAGCAACTCCACAATCGGACCTGCGACCCGCGCAAACAATCCGGAACTCGGAAGTTGTACCACCAGCATGTCTTGGTCAAATTCAGCTGCAGAAAAGGGGTGCCATAAAAATGCCATGGAAGGAGAGGTTGTTTTGATTCCTTACGGCATCTGCCTTCAAAACGTTGCATTTCGGGTCACCCGAAGAAATCAGGGTTTTGATATTTGGTTTTTCGGGAACGCTCGGCGAACCTCTCCTCACTCAACCATTGTATCTTTTCAATCCAATATCACTGATGCGATGTCTTTTCGAATTACTTCTTTCCAAGATTACCAGCAAGCCCATGATTTCAGCGTTCAATCTCCCCAGGCATTTTGGAAAGAAATTGCATCAGCATACGATTGGATTCGTCCATTTGATTCCGTTTCCAAAGGAGAGTTTACGGATGAACACATCCGTTGGTTTGAAGGAGGGCAGCTCAACATAGCAGCCAATGCGCTTGATCGGCACGTGAAAACTCATCCCGATCGGACTGCGATTCTTTGGGAGCCCAATGACCCGAATGAAGCACATCGAACCATTTCATACCAAGAACTTTTGGATGAAGTGAGTCGCTTCGGCTCCGCATTGAAAACCATGGGCGTTTCCAAAGGAGACCGGGTGATTTTGTACATGCCTATGACACCTGAATTGGCGATCGCCGTTTTGGCCTGCGCTCGGATCGGCGCCATTCACTCGGTTGTTTTTGCCGGCTTTAGTGCACAGGCGTTGGCCGATCGGATAAACGACGCCGAAGCCAAAGTCATCATCACCGCAGATGAAGGACGCCGCGGAGCCAAAATCGTACCGCTGAAGGCCACGGTAGATGAAGCCCTCAAACAATGCACGAGTATAGAGACGGTGGTTGTCCAGCAAGTGACGAATGGCCCCTGTTCCATGACGAGTGGCCGTGATGTTTTTTGGGCAGACGCCGTGGCAAACGAACCCGCATTCTGCCCCGTAGAAGTCATGGACTCGGAAGACATGCTCTTCATCTTGTACACTTCTGGATCGACCGGAAAACCCAAGGGCGTTGTCCACACGCATGGCGGATACATGGTGTATGCCGGTTATTCATTTGCCAATGTTTTTCAGTACGATGAAGGGGATGTATACTGGTGCACGGCAGACATTGGTTGGGTGACTGGCCACAGCTACATCATTTACGGTCCATTGCTGCAGGGAGCGACGACCGTGATGTTTGAGGGGATTCCCACCTTCCCTGATACCGGTCGCTTTTGGGCTATTTGCGAAAAACACAAGGTGAATCAATTTTACACTGCTCCCACGGCCATTCGTTCTTTGATGGCGCATGGAAATGAGCCCGTCAATCGCTACGATTTAAGTTCCCTAAAAGTCATTGGAACCGTGGGGGAACCCATCAACGAAGAAGCTTGGCATTGGTACCACAAACAGGTGGGCAAATCACGTTGCCCGATTGTCGATACGTGGTGGCAAACAGAAACAGGAGGCATCCTGATTAGCGGTTTGGGCGGATTGAGCCCACAGAAACCCAGCCATGCAGGTTTGCCTCTTCCAGGTATTCAGCCTGTCTTACTGACGGCTGAAGGAGAATTGATTGAAGAAAATGAAACCGAAGGGTTGTTGTGCATTCGGCACCCATGGCCCAGCATGATCCGCACGACTTATCGAGACCACACCCGGTGCAGAAACACCTATTTCAATCCATTTCCGGGTCATTATTTTACAGGAGATGGAGCAAAACGGAGTTCTGATGGGTTGTATCGAATCATTGGAAGGGTCGATGATGTTATCAACGTTTCAGGCCATCGTTTTGGCACAGCGGAAATAGAATCTGCCATCAATCAAGCATCCGGAGTCATTGAATCTGCCGTCGTCGGTTACAATCATGCCATCAAAGGACAAGGCATTCATGCGTACGTGATTTGCGATCAGCTCCCTAACGCTACCAGCGAGGATGCCGTTCGGCAATCCATCGAGCAAGCTGTTTTTGAAGGCATCGGAAAAATCGCACGGCCAGATCGCATCCAATTTGTTGCCACTTTACCGAAAACACGTTCGGGAAAAATCATGAGACGAATCTTGAGAAAGATCGCAGATGGGGAAACCTCCTCGTTCGGTGACACATCTACCTTACTTGACCCTTCCATTTTGGAAGTCACCGTGAAAGATGCTTGTCGCTGGTTTTGAACCTACGTCAATCTATTCTTACATTTCCAATCCATTCTATTTACGCCTCATGCTTAGACGCCGCAATCCATTCAGAAGAATTTGCTTCTTTGCAGGAATGCTTTGGGCATGTGCCTCCTTCGGTGTTTATGGACAAGTCGACACCGAGTTTTGGTTTGTCGCCCCAGAGGTTTGGGCCAACCATGGAGACAGCCCCACTCTGCTCCGGTTCACGACATTTGACGAAGCGGCAGTGATCACGGTGGAACAACCCGCCAATTCTAGTTTTCCGACTCAAACGTTGAATGTTGCTGCCAACTCCGTTTACTCTTTGAACCTCGCTCCTTGGCTGAGCCAAGTCGAAAACAAACCGGCGAATAGCATTCTCAATTTCGGAATCCACATCACCTCAACTTCCTTGGTAGGAGCCTACTACGAAGTCAATCCATCCAACAACTTAAACCCGGATATTTTCGCGCTGAAAGGCGCCAATGCCCTGGGAGTCGATTTTGTTGTGCCTTTCCAGATGTATCTGAACAATGCCTATTCTCAATCCACCTCCTCCTTTGATATTGTTGCCACCGAGGACAGCACCGTCGTGACGATTACTCCGAGAAAGCCGATTATAGGACATCCGGCCAATGTTCCATTTTCCATCACATTGGACGAAGGGCAAACTTGGAGCGGCCGAGCAACTTCCGTAAGCGCTGCTCAGCATCCTTCAGGAACGACCGTCACCTCGAACAAACCAATCGCCATCACCATGAGTGATGATTCTGTTCAAGGAACGCCCTACGGCGGATGTGCGGATATCATGGGAGATCAAATCGTTCCGGTCAATATCGTCGGGACCGAATACATTGCCATCAAGGGCAATTTAAATGGCCCCGACAAGGTCTTTATTGTTCCGACTGAACCAGGCACAACCGTTAGCCTAAACGGCAATGTGGTGGCAAATCTGCCATCCATTTACTCGATGTACACCCACACCCTGACTGCTGCTTCCGCATACTACACGACCAACAATCCGGTTTACGTATTGCACTTAACCGGGTTCGGATGTGAAGTCGGCGGCGCCTTGCTCCCTCCCATCGTCTGCACCGGATCGCAAGAGGTGGCTTTTGTGCGCTCGACCAATGAGTTTATTGGATTGAAAATCTTGGTCCCGGCCGGTGGTGAGGACGATTTTACGTTCAACGGCAACGCGACCAATGTCGAGGCCAGCGACTTTAGCAATGTTCCGGGTACGGACGGATCCTGGAAATTCGCCAACATCACTGCCACCTCCTTTGTTCCCACTTTGCAAGCTTCACGGCTTTCCAATTCAACCTCGCATTTTCACTTGGGAATCATTCATGGCGGAGCGAATTCCGGTACGCGCTATGGGTATTTCAGCAACTATGCGGCTCAGGCCTATGTGGTTCAGGTTTCTGACAACAACTTGTGTGAAGGGGAAATCTTGGATTTGCAAGCAAACACCCTCATCGGTGCCACGTACGACTGGACGGGACCCAATGAATTCACGGGCCAGGGCAACCCCTTAAATTTTGGAGAAGTAGATACATCAGATGCTGGAGAGTATATCGTTTCCGGATATGTAGGCTCCTGTCCTATTGATAATGACACGCTGGATCTGTTCGTTTACCCCATTCCCGAGCAGCCGATGGTATCGGGCGATCTATGGATCTGTGAAGGGGACGACTTAACGCTGAGCACGGATTCCGCAGGAGCTGTCGTTTATCAATGGGTCGGTCCAGATGGATTCCTTCCGAGCAGTCCTACCATCGTTGTGGAAAACACCTCCATGTCAGATTCAGGAACCTATTCTTTGTCCATCAATGATCACGGTTGTATTTCCCCCATGACGGACTTTGCCGTCGGCATCATTGAACACGTACCAGCACAAATTGATTCAGATTCTTTGATCACCTGTGTAGGCGAATCCATTTTGGTTCAGGCCTTAAACGATCCAACGAGCAATTTCATTTGGACGGGACCCGGGGGGAATGCAATG
>JAPKCA010000109.1 GCA_028823145.1 Flavobacteriales bacterium | reverse complement strand
TCATACGCTCCTGAAACCTCAACAATCGGGTTACCGGTTGTCGGAACAATCAATACTCCTGTCGTGTATGGAGCGAATGGATCATGTGGTGTTTGGAAGCTAACCATCGGCACATCCCCTTCATCCAACCAATTCAAATCGCCCAAGGCTCCTCCAGCATTCATTTGGAAATCCACATCGGAACTATAGTCTACGTGGTTCGCAATACAAAGCTGAAATCCGCCCATTGACGCAGGTGCATACGTATCCGTTGTTGCATCTGGGTTACCGTGGATGCTTTCAATGACCATTGGGATAAAGTTACCGTCCCCTGGATCATACCAGAACTTCATGATTGGCGCTCCCAAATCGTCTACAATGATGTCATTGTAATTTGAAATGGTTGCTGAGGCTAAGGTGATGTATCCACCAGTTCCGTCGCCAAGGAGTCCCATCTTCGTTCCATCGATGCCGTATGGATTCCCATCTTCCGCCAATGTTTTGCGGAAAAAGCGAACTGCCGTACGGCTATCCTGAACACCACGGTAAGCCGCTTGGATAAGCTGCATAGTACGCTCTTCCTGTGTGCCTGCCAATGGATTCCATCCCAAACGGTAGTCCACTGAAGCAACCACGTATCCCATCTTGGCATAGCGCGTACACATCTCTACAGCGAAATTGTCCGTTTTGGTGCCCAAAGCACCTCCATTTGTATATGGTGGCAGAAAATTACCTGTGTGGAAGAACAACAAAACAGGACGATCCGTTTCCGTATCTCCTGAGGGTTGGTATATATCCATAAGCAAGTTCTCCGCTGCAGGAGCCGCGCCCCATAATGCAGGAATGACCGTGATATTCGATCCGTAAACGACATCAGAAGTCACTTCTACCTCTTCGAATATCTCATCGAGGTAACGTGTCTGTGCATTCACTTGAAGCACAGCTAAGCACACAAGTAGCGTGCTAAAAAATAATTTTCTCATCTTACTTTGTATCACAAGGTGAATTTTGGTTTTCCCCTGAAAGGTATGAAATAAACCATGTCGTGTAACCACTACACCTGCATTTATGCGTTCAAATACGCAATTAAGCGCAATTAAATGCTATTTAATCTATTGACGATTCTTTCGAATATTGAAGTCGTAAATAAGACTTGCATAGAGTAATCGCCCAACATACGGCCCACCATACACCTCTATGTGCGTGTTATTTAGTACGTTCGACCCCCCGAGTTTAATGGTGGTATTCAACGCATCAAATCGAGCGTTTACTTGCGCATCCAACAAGTTGTACGTCGGAACGAATCCCGTGAATTGCGGCGAACCTTCAAAAATAAATCCCTCAACCCATTTGTAATTGGCGCTAAAGCCCCATGTGTTCTTTCCACCTAATTTTAAATCGCGCGCACTGATGCTGAGGTTGTATTTGTGTTTCGGCGTATTAAACGCAGGGATGATTGGGTCATCTTGGTTGGTCTTAACCAACTCATTCCAACTGTAATTAGCTCCCAGCATGTAGTGGTTGTTTACGTAGTAATTGACACCAATGGCCGCCCCCTGGGTATGGACTTCATTCAGAGAATTTGCCGCATATCGGTAAACATCCACCGCCCTCGGCGCTTGCTCATCTCCAATAAAGAGGGCATCCAAGCCGATGTTGTATCCAATAAAATCTTGGTAAACACTGAAGTAGTAGCTTCCGTCCACGTAAATCTTTTCACCAAGTGTTGTCCGATATCCCACTTCAAATGTCCGAACCCTTTCGGGGCGAATAGGAGCAATATCGAAGTAAACCAAGGTGTCCCGGTTCAAACCGAATTGACCTGTAGAAGCATCCGCGCTGTTACGATAATTGATGAAACTTGCAATGGTGATCAGGTCTTCAGCACCATCGAGATTTCCAACCAAGGTTGCTGGTCCAACATCCAAGAAAAGATACTGATCAGCAAGTGTTGGGTTTCGAAGTGCCGAACTGAAACTCATGCGCAAATAGTCCTGCTCTCGCGGCGAGAAGACCAAAGACGCTGCAGGAGAATAGACCCAATCAAAATTTTGATTCTTATCTGCACGAACGGTTCCAGTGAGAATTAGACGGTCCTCCATAAAGCGACGCTTGATGCCACTATAGAATCCCATTTCTTGATTTACAATTTTTTCCGTCGTGTCACTAAAGATGGTTCCATCGCTATACGGGGTGTATCGGCGGAAATTCCCGCCGAACCGTATTTCTTCTAGACCAACCGGATTAAATATGTATTCCCCATGAACATGGGTGAGACTCGATTCATCAAAAAAGCGCGTTCCTCCTTCTCCTTCATTGTTTTTCGCCGCCACGATGGAATTGAATGCTGCATCAAATGCAGGTGTCCCCGGGGCGAGATACCCCAATGGACTTTGCGCAACATCGGGCAACCCCCCATATCCTGCATTGGTCCATTGCTCCACCTGGCTATGCCATTGCTCCAAATTGCCTGCATTGTTTGCAGACCAATTGGCTATATCATCTGGGTCTATTGTATACGTCGGCCAGGGGAAGCTGATGGTATCTAAAACCCCTACTGGAAAGGTTGCTGCAATTTGAGGAGAAATGCTATCGCCCCAATAGCGGTAATAGACCTTGGCCCATTGTTCATCATCACGGGTCTGTTCCTGCAATCTCAACGCCGTTGCATACGGGTCGTATGACTTACCTGCATCCTCGCTGGTGCGGTATGCCCGAATAAACCACTTGCCCGGCTTCTTCAATTCCAATTTATGCTGGTAGAACTCAATGTCCCGCAGGCTGAATCGGTTGTCTCCTTGGTAAACGGTGGTCCCGAATCCCGAGTTGAACCCATAGATCAGTTCTGCGCTCTCATAGGTTTGGTCCGGTTGGAGCCTCCAATGCAAAGCCGTGCTCACCTTGAGGTTATCCGTATCGTAGTCAACGAGATCCGATTCTTTGTAGCCTGTACGGAAGAAATTGCCCAAGCCCCGTGCATTGTTGCTGCCATCGCCCGAGAAATCAAACACCGGTTTGTATTCATCCCCGTAGATGTTGACTGCGTCAAATCTTCCGGCATTGTCAGGAGAAACTTGTGATCCATCCACCGGGTTGTAATTGGTGGCTTCCCAGTCGTACGCTGTAAAGCGGAAGGCGTTCACTTTGAACCCAAGAACTGCATCTCCCTCGTCATTGGTGGTGTAATCCGCATAACGGAACGCCAACTCATTCAAGTTGCGCTCTCCCACCTTCACCGACGCACTGACTCCCGGAAATTGGAACGGCGATTTGGTTTCCATCGAGATTACGCCATTGAAGGCGCCAGGGCCATAATATGCTGAACTCGCACCAGCCACGATGTCCACGCGCTTGACATCGAGGTCAGAAGCTCCCAAGAAATTGCCCAGGGAGAAATTCAGGCCAGGACTCTGGTTGTCTATTCCATCGATGAGTTGCAGCGATCGCACCGGTGAGGTCGAGTTAAAACCGCGGGTGTTGATGATCTTGAATCCCAAACTTGCCGACGTCACATCTACCCCTTTGAGGCCTCCTAACCCTTCATAAAAGGATCCTGATGGAGCTTCCTTGATGGCAAGCACGTCCATGGATTCGATTGTCAACGGCGCTTGTTTTTGTTTCTCGCTGATGCGTTCGCCAATTACTTCAGCCGCTTCGATGAGGACTTGATCTGGTTGCAAACGCACCGTGATCCGATCATCGGCATTTTGCACGATAACCTTTGCCACGGTATAACCGATAAAGCTGACTTGCAACTGCACTGGCAATTGATCGACTTGCAGCAAAAAATAACCATCAAAATCCGTAGTGACGCCACTTGTCGTCCCTTCGATAATCACATTTGCTGAGAAAACAGGCTCTCCGAGTTCTCCGTCAACAACCCGGCCACGTATCGTGGTTTGGGCCTGACAAAACCCCGCGCTGAGGCATATAAAGAATATGATAAGTTGTTTCATGGACACGGGTTTTGAATCTCAAAATCGAATTAACGGAAATAACCTCGACTTCCGGGCAATGCCATTGGAGTTTTTTTTATTTATCCGCTTTCGGAGCTTCAATCACTCGGATGCGGATGCGTCCATCCAACTCAATGCAATCGCCCACATAGAGCTTGCGTCTTTTACGGTTCTCCAATGCGCCATTGACCCGCACCTTTCCTTGCTCTACCGCTGCTTTTGCATCACCTCCAGTGACCGCATTCCCGGTCGCTTTTAACAATTGAAGTAAATCAATGAATGGCGTTTTGAGCTCCATTCGCTCTTCTATCCATTCCACCATGTTAGTTCTTCATTGCAGGGTAAGCTACCGGTTGTGCCTCGTGCATCATCCCATAAACAGCTTCCACAATGTCTTCTTGATTGGGCTTGGCATAGTAGTCCCCATCTGACCCATATGGCGGCAAATGATTTTGAGCTGCAATGGTCAAAGGCTTGGAATCCAACAGAGACCAAGCCTGTTGTTCTTGGAGTATCTGATCCAATAAATAGGCTGAAGCACCTCCAGGAACGTCTTCGTCGACGATCACCAGTCGATTCGTCTTTGCAACGGAAGAACCGCAAACCCCCGTCAAGTCGAATGGAAGCAGTGTGCGTGCATCAACGAGTTCAACTTCAATACCCAAACCCGCCAACGTTTCGCAAGCCGCTGCGGCAATGTTAAAGGTCGAGCCATAAGACACCACAGTCACATCCTTTCCAGACCGTACCACTTCTGCAATCCCCAAGGGTATTTTAAATTCTCCCAGGTTCGTCGGCAGAGCCTCTTTGGTCCGGTAGCCATTGAGGCATTCCACCACCAAAGCAGGTTCTTCCGATTCTAGCAGGGTATTGTACATGCCCGCTGCTTCGGTCATGTTTCGAGGCACACAAACGTGCATGCCCCGGAGAGCATGTATGATGGTTCCCATTGGAGAACCACTGTGCCAGATACCTTCCAAGCGATGACCTCTCGTTCGAATAATCACCGGCGCCTTCTGTCCTCCTGCAGTTCGATAGCGCACGGTCGCGGCATCATCCCGAAGAATCTGAAGAGCATAAAACAGGTAATCGAGGTATTGGATTTCCGCAATGGGTCGGAAACCACGCATGGCCAACCCAATTCCCTGACCCGCAATGGTGCACTCACGAATTCCGGTGTCAGAAACTCGAATCTCACCAAATTTCTCTTGCATTCCCTCCATCACCTGGTTCACTCCTCCAATTTTCCCGGTGTCTTCGCCGAAAGTCACCAACTCTGGATACTTTTCGAAAAGAACTTCGAAATTTTGCTGCAACACCTGCCTACCATCGACCAGTGGCGCTCCCTCATCCACAATTGCGGCAACTGGCACAACCTCCAATGCTGAATCCGCCCCATCACTATACAAGTGTTCGCTATATCGTGTGCGATTCTCGGCAGCAAAAGAATCAGACCAATCTTGAAGCGTCCGACGTTCTGAAGACAAAACACCAATGGATGCCTGCAACATTCGACGCACTGCCGCATGAATTTCAGCACGCCCTGGATTGATAGCTTCTTTGAGGCCAGCACCAAGCGGACCGTCAGCCCCTTCGAGGGGCACCAACAAGGCAAGTGCATCTGACAACTCCTCCTCGATTGGCGCACGGAATGTAGCCCAAGCCACTTTTTGCTCTTCTCGCACAAGCTTCTTGGATTCTTGCCGAATAGCATTCAACTCATCCGCTGTGGCCGCGCCTTCCAAAATCAAAAACAAACCAAACTGCTCGATGCAATCGTATTCCTTGGCCCAAGCTATCCGCTCTGCCGACTTGTATCGTTCGTGAGAACCTGATGTGCTGTGGCCCTGAGGCTGAGTCAAATCTTCTACGTGGACCAAGACGGGGACATGCTCTTCACGGCACCGTTTCTCAGCAGCTTCGTAGGTCGCTACCAAATCAGGATAGTCCCAACCCTTGACCTGGTAGATTACCATGCCATTGGTTCCCGATTGGATTTCCATGCCACGCAAGGCCTGCGAAATAGAAGCTTTGGTCGTTTGAAATTCTTTGGGAACACT
>JAPKCA010000108.1 GCA_028823145.1 Flavobacteriales bacterium | reverse complement strand
CCACGTATCCCTCCATAGGTCTACTTGCGACAAGTAAATCCGTATGCTGCGGAGCCATGGACATCCAAATCGCCGAATGCGACGATTGTGCCATCAAAGCTGAAGGATTGAGGAGTGACAATGTGATGGCCACTCCAATGTATCTGATGATTCTATTCATGGTCCCCATTGAATATTGAAATCTATTTTGGCTCCAAGGTCCAGCCGCAATTGATCCTCTGCATAGAATCGAACATCCTGCCCAGACATCGCATCATCGGTGGATATGTGTGCTCGGATCACCACTGATTGGCAATTTCTATTCATCAATTCTAAGGCTCGATTTCGGTCCAGAACAACGTCCACCGTTTGTGCGTGCGGATTCTCAACGCGTCCAAAGTTGGGCGCCTCCGAGGGGAGATTCGAATTCACTTGGCCTGCAGCAATGATTTCCATTCCTTGAGCACCTGAGCCCAATGAATCAATGGCCACGCCTTGGTCATCCATGAAAATCGTTTGAAGACTCAAGCCAACTGGCAGTCCATTGGTACAACGCAAACGAATGGTCAGACGCTCCAGGTCCTGCCAATCCAAAGGCGGTGAAATAGCCTCTCCAAGCCGCTGAGCGATGGGCTCATAAATGGTGTCATTCCAAATGGTTCCATTGGCCCATCCTTGGATAGGCAATTGCAACTCACCAGAGCAACTCAATGTGCTGGATGACAATAGAAAATTAGAAACAGGTCCTTCGGGATTCATCACCGCCATTCCTGAAAAGCTCATGCTATCAGGCATGGCATCAAAAACGGAACTTAACGATGGTAGAATTCCTGAATTGCTCAATTCATGGGATGTAACAGCTGTGGTTCCTGGCGATGGCGCTGCCGCAATGACGGGAAATTCAGAGATGTCCGTCCCTCCAAGTTGATGAATCTCTGAAGAGGAAAAGAAGCTCAGTTCCTCCCATTCCAATCCCACAGGTACACCACTGGAATTTTCCATCCACAACCGAACACGCGGATCAGCGAAATGAACCATTCCAGGGGATACTCCAGCTAAACCAGGAATGGAACCATTTGACTCAAATGCAAAAGTTTGATTCATCCCGAACATGCCGTATGCGGCCTGAATATCGACGTCATCGCATGTCAATTCGCACGATAACACCATTCCAGGATCAATCATTTCGCCATTCGAAGTCGCCACTACCGTCCAGTCCAAGGGGATAACCGGTGTATTGAATTGCGAAAAATCGATGAGTGCATTATCCGCATTGATGCTTGCGGAAGCCTCCATCGGAAGCGTGCCGTTGTATTCAAATTGCAAAGTCGCTGAAGCTGCAACTCCTCCAACAAAGAGGTTTCCGCATGTCAGTTGGACCTGCATATCAAGTGGGGCCATACAAGTCGCATGAATCGTGAATTGCGCCGAACCCAATTGAATTGAATCCAAAACCGGCATATTCTCCAGCACCCATGGCCATTCCGAATGAACCTGAAAAGTTTGTGATTGGCCTTTCGGTAGCATGGACAACGCTTGCGCTTCCGAGGGCTCCAAATTCAAACTAAAACTTGTAGGTTCATAGACCGCGGTCATTTCCAACAATGGCGCATCGAACATATCAAAAGGCTGAACATATTGCAACCACCCTTGAGTCGGATCCGATTCAATTTGTTCGCTATTTAAGGTCTCCAGTCCATCCTCAATCAAAAATGTAGCTGATCCGAGAGGAATGGCAAAACTTGGATCGAGGTGTCCTGCAATCGATGATCCTTCATCGAGATGAAATTCTTGACGGATGCAAGAAGCAAACAAGATGGATAGTGCACATACACCCCAAAAGGAGAGGCCAAACCATGGAAACAAAAGCGGACGTTGCATAAATCATTTACGCAAAAACCGACACAAATGTTACCCCTCTATTTCTGCTTCATTTCTTCGTACCGAGCAATCCAATCCAGCGGGGTCATTTTCGATGACAATTCTCCGATCAAGCCCATGGGGATTTGGCTTGGGTTTTTAAAACGAACGCAACTTTTCCCCATATCCAATTTCTTAGGGCATTGCAAAACATATTCTTTCTGAAACCATTCGAGGAGTTCAGGGTCGGCGTACAATCCCATATGATACAAGGCTATGAATCCCTTTCGATTCGCGATGTTGATGAATGGCAGCGGCAAAGCTGGATTGCAGTGATAACCTGATGGATACAGCCCATGAGGAACAACGTATCCGATCATTCCGTATGACATAGTTTCCTCATAGCCCGCCGGTAAATGCGTTAAAATGGTTTGACGTAATTCACAAAAGGCTTCCCGCCTAGATTCTGGTATTTGCTCGATATAAGCTTCAGGGGAAGTGGCTTCGATTTTCATTGGTTAGTTTTGAATTTGCTAACCGAAATTTACAGCATGTCATCTTATCCATTTCGGTTCGTCCTCTCGTTCATTGTGATGCTTTCTTCGCATCCCGTTATGTCTCAGTCTGAGCACGAATGGACTAGAGAAGAACTCCTTGGTCAAATCAATCCCGCTTCCAACGCTGATTTCATTGTCGTCAGTTCAAACTACACGCGCAAGACGGACATCTACCTCCGCGAAGAGACCTATCAAGCATTTGAGGCTATGTGGAAAGCCGCTAAAGACGATGGGATTCGCTTGGAAATCATCAGCGCGACGAGAACATGGGGAGCACAAAAAGGTATTTGGAATCGGAAATGGGATTCCCCACGCTTCATGGGGTTTGAGGCCTTGGAGCGAGCTAGGGAAATATTAAAGTACAGCTCCATGCCAGGGACTTCACGCCATCATTGGGGCACCGACATCGACTTAAATTCACTTGAAAATGAGTGGTTTGAATCCGGTGAAGGACTTCAAATTTTTCAATGGCTTATACGATTCGCTCCTGAATTTGGTTTTCACCAAGTCTATACCGAAAAGAGCCAAGGAAGAACTGGATACGAAGAGGAGCGTTGGCACTGGTCTTATATTCCACTTTCCCGTTCCTTCCTCAATCAATATGTCGAATTGATTTGTGACGACGAATTCGATGGATTCAAAGGTGCGGAATACGTCGACTCTCTCAAGATCATTCAATCTTACGTCCAAGGAGTTCAAGAACCCCACTAATCGCACATCAACGGTTGATTGTCCGTTCGAAGGGCATGTTTGCCTTGACCAACCATTCGGCCTCGGGCCGTGCAATCAACCGTGAATTGTTATAGGCCATCTCAAGCGTCAACAAATTCAGGCCAGCGTAAAACTCCTTTTCTGTGTCCCAAATCACAGCCAACACCATATTTGGATCTTTACTATTGATTCTCAAAGGCAACATCAGCGCCACACATTTGTCTTTGGCATGCCAAGAAGGGACAGCCAATTTGTAATCCAAAACCAATTGATCCATGGATTTGGCTAACGCCGGTTCCAGCCAAGAAATCAATTGATTGACTCCTTCCTGATCATTGGACAAGTCCTCCTGGGCCTTTTCCAAAAATTCGATGTAGGATTCCTTTCCAACATCCCTCAAGTCCGGTAGGCGAATACGTCCATCGGTCGCCTCGTCGATTATATGACGGGGTATGCGACTGACATTGTCTAAAATCAACTCAGACCAATTGCATTCTGGAGGTCCAGACTGAAGCGAATAAAATGCCTGCTCAGCGCGGACGATAAAACGCGCCCTCTCTGGTAATTCGTCAAATTGTGACAACACATCACCCAGGCCCAATGCGCCTTCTGTCGTAAACCCCCGAAAAAACCAATCCTGCGCATCATCGCGTTCATTTTTAACGAAAATCGCATAAATCTCGTGGAGCTTGTCCGTTTGCAATCCGGTATGAAAAACAGCTGCTTCACCATCATCCAAATACGTCATCAAACCATCATCCATCACTTTATCGAACATGTGATTGAAATAGCTTTTGAGCATTCTCCCTCCTCTTCCCCAATGTTCCTTCGCCGCCAAGTTTTTCAGGCGCTCGAGAGGCTCGGGATAATTGGGGACAAAAGCAAAATCAAATAAACGCATTTTTTTAAATGTGATATATATCACAAATGACGGCCTTATGACACGAATTCGCGCAAAATTACCTTTATAAATTGATCTTCATTCACCGTGTCATTCACAATAAATGTTGAACCGATCGTTCCGGCAAGGCTGTATTCCGTATGTGGTAAAGCATTGAATGTCATTTAAATGAGTCTCATCGGAATGCTTCAGCAAGCAAAACTCCCTTGCGTTCGAGATCTACAGTGCACAGTGCCATTCATTCAAAACATGGACGTGACCCGAGTGGGGCTATCCGGCAAGGTCACTCGGGTCTACTCTGAACAAAATCCCTAGCACATCCTGAAAGACTCCTGCTAAGTAAACCTCCAACAGGGATTGGGATGAGCAGCCTCCTGTACGCTTATTCGAAGAGGTCCAACTCCCACCCAATCAGCAACCCTTCGAGTTGATCGCGGCAGAATTTGGCATGGCGGATGCGGTTCTGGTCAGGCTGGATACGCCATCCCGTGGCCGTGCGGAAATCCGCTCGCTCGAGGCGCGTGCGCTCAAAGCTTGCTCCCGTGAGGTCCAAGCCTTCAAACACCACCTTTTCGCAATTTGCGCCTGTAAAGTCGACTTCTCTCGCCCGGCCTCCATTCCAAGAGACCTGACGCAAGTCCGTCCCTTCGAAGTTTGCGGCATCCACGATGCAGCCTTCAAAGTGAATGTTGAGCCCCAATTCATTGCAAAGTGAAAAATTGACACCGACCAACTTGCAGGCTTCAAATCGGACAATTTGCAGTCCCAGCCCCAACGTCCTCAAGTTGGACAAATCGCAATCTACCCAGGTGCAATTTTCAAAGCGGGCTCCCCTCAAATCCTTCTCCGACCAATTCACGCCTTGGAATGTGCACGACTCGAATCGCGCTCCTTTGAGGTCTCCCCATGCGTCCGAAGCGGTATACTGTTGGTCAACTGATTCGATCATGCGTCTTTGTGTTCGCTGCAATCTATGAAATGGAGTCACGCAATCTGCCGGAATCCGGTACTTCTACGTTGAAGACCTCTTGTTTTTGCAGCGGCAAAAATAGCTTTAAAATCGCGGCTGTTGGCGACTGATTTGTCTCTGACCGTGGAATGTTGACAGTACGTCTTTTACGCGCCGACCACCGGCTTGTAGACGCTCCAATTGGCAACCACCAAGGCGGCGTTGATCGCGAAAATGCCCCCCATGATCAGCAAGTGGCTGGGCACCATGAACACGCCCCACATCAACATCCCCACACTGTATGGAAAAGCCACAAGGACGCCCAATGGCTCCCGTTTGGGCCATACCATGAGCACGCCCGCAATCAACTTCGTCGTGCAGATCAACGGTAGCAAAAACTTGGTGGCGAGCACGGCGAGGACAAACGCTTCCGCCCCCTCCTCGGGATACCCCGTTGCCATGATGGTCACATCGCCCCAATAAATCGTGTACAGGTGCTTGGCTCCCGAACTGATGAGAAACAGCGCGAAGACGATACGCAGAAGTGTGTGAAGTTTGGGGTTCATGGCGTGGGGCGGTGTTCGAAGGTCTGCGTTTCAGGACTTGAATCGGCGCTGAGTAAATTGCCCCAGGAAGTAAAACCCCATCAGAAAAATGAAGACATACCGGGCCAAGTAATCGAGCCAATCGAACTCATTCAACCCCACGAGTGCGGCCGCTGTGACCAAAATGACGAGGACGGTGACGGTGCGCATTTGCATGGGGTCAAATTACTTTAGAATGGAGGCGCATTGCACGGCCACCTCGCGGTTTCTTTTACATCATGAGGCTCGAGAGAACCACCAGACTCAATCTGTGACCAGCTCGCAGTCTGATCCGGGAGGCGAACACTGCATTTGCGCTCACTGGGACAATGGAGCCCCTGTTCGCAATCTTGTCTCCCAGTTAGATGAACAAGGTGTTCAACCAAAGACTCTTATTTCTTGTGAGTATAAAAAAGCACTCAACAAAGACTCTCACTCTAACCCAAGATTTAAAAGTGATAATAATGAGTATTATTTCTATCCGAAACAGGCAGCTAAAAAAATTGCAGAATAGCTTAAGTCTGACATGTTAGATCACTAGCGGGCGGGGCGCGCCGCCGGCCGGCGGGGGAG
>JAPKCA010000107.1 GCA_028823145.1 Flavobacteriales bacterium | reverse complement strand
CGAATAAAAAGACGGCAAAACCAACAAATTTGAGAGAATGATCGTAAAAGTGTTTTGCCCATACCCCAGGTTGATTCATCAATTCAACCCATCCTTCCGAACCGGACTTGCCCATGAAAAAATGCCAAAAACCATAGTTTTCAACCAATGATGGGGACCACAGGAAGTACCACCAAAGAACTCCAAGAATTCCGGGCAACAAAAGAACTAAGGACGATTTACACTTCCAATGACCTGAAATGACCGGCAAAAAAGGAAGGAATCCAGCCAATAGGATTCCCGAAGGGAGCTTAGACAACAATCCCGCCGTAATTGCCAACGCCCCTAGTGCAGACCATGCGATCCACTGCCTTTTTCGATGGGATTGCCATCCCTGCGCAAAAGCATGTACACCCAAAATAACCAAGCTACAGCTAAACACATCGGGCATGATTTTTCGACTGTAGCCAAACCAGAGAGATGCGGTCAGGACCACTATTGTTGCGCGGGACATGCGTTCGTTTTGGACGCCTTTAAGCAAGCAATACAAACTCCACATCGCCCAACTGCTCAGCAAAAGCACAATTAATCGACCATACCAGTGTTCATAACCAAATACCTTGGAGACAGCCGCGTGAGCAGCATTGAGCAATGGGAATTCCATGCCCGTGATGCCTGATAATTGACCCGCCATGTCAACTCGAGGATGGAATACGTCTAGTTTTTCTTCGACAAAATTCCGAGCCACCATTAAACCAGTCGACTGCCGCCAGTTGTGCCCAACCTCAACAGGTGGACTTGTTATATTGACCAACCTTATCAAGGCCGCGAAAAGAATGAAGAATCGAATGTCACGGATCCATAGAGGCATACGCCCAATCTAACTATATCATTTTATGGATACAAGATTATTTATGGGCGTATGGAGGCACTATTTGAAGGACCGATCGGTTAGGAAAGGGGGTCATAAATTGCCTGATATGGAATCATCGCAGGACAGTGAAAGAATGGCAATTTTCATGAGCTCATTGCTCGAATCTCACAAAATTGACCTAAATTAAGCTTTGACCAATCCGCTGATCATGCTTACCAAACGAACTCTTCGCGAATTCCTACTCACATCCTTGATGTGCTTAGGCATTGCCTCACCGACCCTTTTTGCACAGATTAACCATGAAGGGATGCCATTGAACTGGGAGGAAAATATTCCAGTTTTGATTGATTGGCAGACTTTTGACGCACCGAATCTAACTGCCCTGCAAGAGGAAGATAAAGCAACAGCTAAATTCAAGGATGCTCCATGGCGTTTTGGAATTGAACACGAAGTCTTGTGGAACTCGCTTGAAGAGGGAGTATGGACGCAGGAACAGGGGTTTGATGTGTGGAGGCTCGGCGTCCGGGCTGATTTAACAAAAAGCTGGAGCTTTCATTTATCACAATTCGACATTCCAAAAGGGGGAGTATTATTCGTCTGGAATGAGGACAGATCTGCCTTTTTGGGCTCATTCAATCACGAAAACATGAAGAAATGGGACGGGTTTACCATTGGGTTGATTGAAGGAGAAGGGGCGGTTCTGGAGTACCATCAGCCTCAAACATTGGACACAAAACCTACGATCGAAGTAGCGCAAGTTGTGCAAGGCTATCGCTCCCTCCTCATCCGCCAGAATGAACTCTTGCTGGTGAAATCTTCGCAAGGTCCTTTCGGCAATAGCGGAGCATGTAACATTAACGTGAATTGCCCTGAAGGAGCTGATTGGCAGATAGAAAAAAAAGCCGTAGCTCTCATCGTTAATGGCGGTTTTGCCGCATGTACAGGATCTCTGGTAAACAACACCGCCAATGATGGCACGCCCTATTTTTTGACTGCCAACCATTGTTTGGGAAATCCGAACACATGGACTTACTACTTCAACCACGAAAGCAGCACGTGTTCAGGAAGCACAGGCCCCACTGACAATAGTATTTCAGGAGGTTCATTGCTTGTATCGGATGGGGGATCAGATGTCGCTCTCATCCAACTAAGTGAGCCCCCCCCTGCTAGTTGGAATATTGAATATGCCGGCTGGGATGCCTCAGGAGCCATTCCAGAAAATGCCACAGGTATTCATCATCCATCGGGTGATGTCAAGAAGATTTGCTTTGAAGAAAACAGTCCCTATGAATCTTCGACTGGTGGCGCGCAAGTCTGGTGGATTGATGCGTGGGAAGCTGGCGTGACTGAACCAGGGTCATCGGGTTCACCTCTCTTTGACCAAAACCACCGAATCATTGGCCAGCTTTACGGCGGCGCTGCAGCATGCTCTGGAAGTGTCAACAATGGAGCGTATGACTTCTACGGAAGGTTTAACATCAGCTGGAATTTAGGGCTCAGCGAATATTTAGACCCGCAAAATTCAGGTGTATTGGTGCTCGATGGTTTTCCCACAGGGTTTAATACGGACTATGGATGCACTTCTGCCGATGCTTGCAATTATAATCCGCTAGCCATTTTTGACGACGGTTCTTGCGCCGTAGATGACGAATGTGGTGTCTGTGGAGGCGACAACAGTTCTTGTGGGGGTTGTACCAATCCGTCCGCATGCAATTACGAAGCTTCAGCCATCGTGGATGATGGATCGTGTGTTTTAGATGGGGTAACCATCTCCTTCAGCTTATTGACCGATAATTATCCAGCAGAAACTACATGGAACGTTTCGGATTCCGATGGAGACATCGTTCTGGAGGGCGGCCCTTATTCTCAAACCCAAACGACTTTTGAAACCAGCACCTGTATACCTTCAGGCTGTTACACGTTAACGGTTAATGATAGCTGGGGTGATGGTCTTCAGTACAATGGTACAGTTGGAAACTACATTTTGACTGATTCTGAAGGAATCGTGCTGGCAGAGATGATTGAGGGCGGAAATTTTGGTTACCAAGCCAATCATGATTTTTGCGTCGAGTCGGGTAGCCCGGACATTCCAGGATGTACAGAGCTTTCTTCGTGCAACTTCGATCCTGAAGCAACGGTGGATGATGGATCGTGTGTTGATCCAATTGAATTGGTCTTCGAGGATCTAGATGGGGACGGAATAGGAGGCACTGTGGGTATCGCCGACGTCTGTGCTCCTTTGGGACCAAATCTTTCACTTGAAACAGGTGACTGCGATGATGATGATGCCACCATTTATCCTGGAGCACCAGGAACAGGCGAAGGATGGGACAATAATTGCGATGGTGTCATTGATGATGAGGAAGCGGCCGATGGTTGCCTTGGAGATTTGAACCAAGACGGTGCCGTAACTGTAGCTGACATATTAGCTATGCTTGCTGAGTTTGGCTGCCTCACCGATTGCATGGGAGACGTTGATGGCGATGGAAGTGTCACTGTCCAAGACCTCCTAGTTCTTCTCGGAGAGTTTGGTTCTACTTGTTGAGGGAGGTGGACTACGGAAATCCCTTAAGTACCATTTCATGCGTCTATTCCTCTCGCTTTTTTTGAGCTGCCTCATGATTCTAAACATGTCTGCGCAGTTTACCATGCCTCATGAAGAATCTGAGCATGAAGGCACATGGCTTCAATGGCCACACAACTACACTTACGGTTCCGGGGCAGAAGACGTTGAGATGAGCTGGGTCGCCATGACTGAGGCATTGTCAGGAGGAGAACGGGTACACATTGTGGCCTACAATGCCGAAGAGGTCGTTCACATCACGAATTTGCTTCAAATAGCCGATGTCAGCATGGAACAAGTCGACTTTCATGTCTGCCCAAACGATGATTTTTGGGTGCGTGACAATGGGCCCATTTTTGTGCAAGACAATCAAAGTGAATGGTTCATTTTGGATTGGGGGTTCAATGGCTGGGGGGGAGACACTCCCTACGCCTTGGACGATGCCGTTCCCTCTACCATCGCGAACATTTTGAACATCGACGCCATAGACCTGAGCGCAATGGTGTTGGAAGGCGGCGCGATTGAGATCGATGGTCAAGGAACGCTCATGGCGACTCGTTCCTCCATCACAGGCGATGACCGGAATCCTGGCTTGACGGAAACGGAAATTGAGAATTACCTGAGCGAATACCTGGGAGTCCAGCAAATCATTTGGTTGGATGGCCTGTATGGAGGCTCTGAAGACATTACCGATCAGCACATTGATGGCTTTGTCAAATTTGTAAGTGATCACACGTTGGTCACAATGAACAATGCCGATTTGGCCTACTGGTATGTCAGTGCGAGCGACCGGAACATCATCGACCAAGCGGAAAATGTGGCAGGCACTCCATACACACGAGTGAATCTCCCATTGACGCAATTTCAGGTGCAGACGACTTGGGGACAAAGCGTGGGATTCCGCAGCAGTTATGTCAATTATTATGTCGCCAACACGGTCGTACTCGTTCCGGAATACGACGACCCCATGGATGAAGTCGCTCTTGAAATCATCCAAGACCTCTACCCTACAAGGACAACCATCGGCATCAATTGTCAGAATATGGTGTTGTGGGGTGGAATGGTGCACTGCGTCACTCAGCAGCAACCGCTCGGATCCGAAACGATGTCACTGCTCTCCTGGCCTCCAATGGAGGACCATGGTGAATGCGTCAAGATGATTGACCTCATGGGACGTGAGATCACAAACCCTGCGCAAGGCCAGCTTTTTCTAAAAGTCTACCGAGATGGTTGGACCGAGAAAATTGTAGCCTGGAACTGACCTTTCTTCATTTGTGCCAGCTTGAATTTACTCCGCCTGTGGACCGCTCGAGATGCGAAGGTTCCGCAGTCCGTCGTAGACGATGATGCTCACTGCATTGGCCAGATTCAAGCTGCGGATGTGCTCGCTGAAGATGGGGATCTGGTACAATTGGTCGGGGTGCTCGGCCAGCAGGTGTTCGGGCAATCCGACCGATTCCTTGCCAAAGACGAAAAACATGTCGTCTCGGTAATCGATGTCGTAATGCGGCTGTGTGCCCTTGCTCGAGAGGAACGCAAAATGGGCGTTCTGGTGAATGGACATGAAGGCTTCCAAGCTCTCATAGGTGCGGACGTCTACGTGCTGCCAATAGTCAAGTCCAGCGCGCTTGAGGCGGGTGTCTGTGATCTCGAATCCCAAGGGATGGATCAAGTGAAGGGTCGATCCGGAGGCCAGACTCAGCCGTCCAATGTTGCCTGTGTTGGTGGGGATTTCAGGCTCTACGAGTACAATATTGAATCCCAACTGGAGGTCTGATTTTTGAAAGTTTTCCAATTCTAAAAAAAAGTATAATCAGAAAAAAAAAGCGTTTATTTCTCCCCTGATACTCCTGCGACGCTGAGCCGTTTTTGTTGCTCTTAAATTGCATCGGTTCTCAATAAAATCGAATGTACTTCTTCTTGTTTTGAATGTACATCTGTCCTATTGGTGCTTCTCTCAGTTCTCTTCCGTACAGGTCGTAAATTTTGTTGTCCATTTCGATTGCCGTAGGGGTGACGTCAAAGATGCCCGAAACTCCATTTTGGTCGACACCGACATTGCCATGCAGAAATTCCCATCGTCCAAGAAAAGTGCCTGGAATAATTTCGTTTACTTCCCAATACAATTGGTCTTCGATCAAACAATTAACGGGAAAGCCATTGTGTATTGCGGAATCGTTAGTAAGGTGGGCAGAAACATTCATGATTTCCGTGAGGGGCGTGTCATGTTCGAATCCAAAACCGCTCGCATCGATTAATGTTTCTTGGGCTATTACATTGCCATCCGCATCGGTCACTTCCCATTCAATCACGTTCTCGCTTTGAGGGTGAGTTAAGTAATGCCCCGGGTGGTACAAAGTCACATATCCCGTGTCCGACACATTCACGATTAGGTTCATGAGATCACAATCGACTGTCGTTACTTGGGCTTGTATTGCTTGGTTGAGCCCCAGGGCAATCAAAAAAGCTACTACTCGGTTTATCATAGTTAATTGTTTTTTACTGAACGAATTTAAAACCATATTGGTTGCTTTCGTCTAGATGTAAATGTTACCTTAAAAGCTCGGTTTTCTCTCAAAAGCAGCCTTAGGGGGCTATCAACTATTGAGTAATGACGGGCATTTCAGAGCCGTTCAAATTGTTGTTGTTCCCATTGTTGTGCCAAATGGAGGCGGTTTTGGGAGTGGGCTAAGAGGGCCTTGTAGC
>JAPKCA010000106.1 GCA_028823145.1 Flavobacteriales bacterium | reverse complement strand
CTTGAAACCAACCAACCGGGAATGTCGTCCGTCATAACCTCCACATCGGTCAATAGCACCGTTGCTCGACCCTGACCGTCATTCGGATCGATTTCAATCTCTCCTTCGGTTTCCAAAATTTGGATTTGTGCACTATCCAGCGCAGAAACCGCTGAGGCCAATGCCTTCATGCGTTTGCCAAAACGGGGGCCCAGCGCCTTAAAATCTGGTTTAACCCGTTTTACGATGACCACATCACTTCCCTCGCCATCACGAACAATCTCCAAGGCTTTGACATTGACTTCGCTCATGATGAGCGACTCCACAGCCTTCAACCTTCGCTCCATTTCCATGTGGAGAGCCGGAACCAGAATGCGCCGCAAAGGCTGGCGAACTCTTAATTTCTCTCGTTTTCGCAAAGAAAGAACTTGCGATGAAATCTGCTGAGCCAAAGCCATCCGAGCTTCCAGGTCTTGATCAATATTTGCGGGATTGGACGTTGGGAATATTGCCAAATGAACCGATTCCGCTACACCCGTTTTCCCTAGTCCGTTATGAATGTCCTGATGCAGTTGGTCCAAATAAAAAGGGGCAATCGGCGAACCCATCACCGCAATGGTTTGCAGACACTCGACCAACGTTTGGTACGCGCTTTGTTTGTCTGCGCTCATATCTCCTTTCCAAAATCTTCTCCGCGAGAGTCGCACATGCCAGTTGGATAAGTCATCGATGGTGAAGGCCTGAATGGCCCGTGCTGCTTTGGTCGGTTCCAAATCCTGATAAGCCGCATCCACTTCTGCAATCAAGGAGTGCAACCGCGATAAAACCCACCGATCGATTTCCGGGCGCTGATCAACTGAAAGAGTCGGCTCCTGCCCATCGTATCCGTCGATATTGGCATAAAGCGCCAAGAAGTTGTACGTGTTATGCAACGTTCCAAAAAACTTCCGTTGCACCTCGGCAATACCATCCGTATCGAACTTCAAGTTGTCCCATGGTTGCGCATTGGAAATCATGTACCAGCGTGTCGCATCCGGCCCATATTTTTCCAGCGTTGCAAACGGATCAACGCCGTTGCCCAAACGCTTGGACATCTTCACCCCCTTTTTATCCAACACCAAGCCATTGCTGATGACGCTTTTGTAAGCGACCGAGTCAAACACCATGGTGGCAATGGCGTGCAACGTGTAAAACCATCCTCGGGTTTGGTCTACTCCTTCGGCAATAAAATCTGCTGGAAAAGCCCCTCCCTGATCAATCTTTTCTTTATTCTCGAACGGATAGTGCCATTGCGCATAAGGCATCGACCCACTGTCAAACCACACGTCAATCAAATCCGCCTCTCGCCGCATCGGTGAACCATCAGATGCTTTCAGCACAATCCCATCCACGACATCCTTGTGCAAGTCGAATTGCTGGTAATTCGCATCAGTCATGTTTCCCGGAACAAAGTCCTGCAGCGGATTCGATGACATCAGGCCAATGACTACAGCCTCTTCACAGGCGACTTTGAGTTCCTCAACCGAGCCAATGCAGCGTAGTTCCTTTCCATCCTCAGTGCTCCAAATCGGTATCGGAATACCCCAAAACCTTGAACGACTCAAGTTCCAATCGTTCAGATTCTCCAGCCATTTTCCAAACCTTCCGGACCCGGTACTTGCAGGCTTCCATCGGATGGTCTTATTGAGTTCCTGCATCCGATCCTTTGCTGCCGTTGCCCGAATAAACCAGCTATCCAAAGGGTAATACAAAATTGGCTTATCCGTCCTCCAGCAATGCGGATAGTTGTGTTCGTATTTCTCAACCAAAAATGCCTGACCCCGCTCCTTGAGTAGGATGGCAATTTCCACATCCACCGAACGCTCCGGAGCTTCTGCCGCCTCGTAGTACTCTTGTTTAACGAAGTGCCCGGCAAATGGCCCGATGCCATCGCGGAAACGGCCCTGTAGATCCACAAGCGGCACTCCATGGCCCATTCCGTCGTCAACCAACATAGGAGGGACTCCCGACGCCTTAGCTACACGTGCGTCATCCGCTCCGAAGGTCGGGGCGGTATGTACGATGCCTGTTCCGTCCTCCGTGGTGACAAAATCTCCCGGGATTACCCGAAATGCCTCGGACACCCCATCCATCGGTTCCGCCCAATCAAACAGCGGCTCGTAACGTGCCCCGCACAAGTCAGATCCCGGAATCTTTGTCACAACCTCAAATTCAGGAGCATTCTTTCCCCCAAACTGCTTGGACACCAATGCCTCGGCTAGAATGACCAACCCTTCTTCGTGCGTATAACGATTCGTGGTACGCACCAAAACATAATCAATCTGCGGGCCAATGGTCAATGCCGTATTTGAAGGCAAAGTCCAGGGTGTCGTGGTCCAGGCCAAAAAGTCCACGTGCAAATGCGACAATTCCTGCATTCTTGCCCCTCCGATGTGTTGTCGGATTCGTTCTGCGCAATCAGGTAGAGCACGAAATTGAGCCACCACAGTGGTGTCTTTAACATCTCGATAGGCTCCAGGTTGATTCAATTCATGCGAGCTCAGGCCGGTCCCTGCCGCTGGACTATAAGGCTGGACAGTGTAGCCCTTGTACAACAACTTCTTATTATTCAGCTCTTTGAGCAGCCACCAAACGCTTTCAATGTATTTATTTTCATAGGTGACATAGGGGGATTCCATGTCGACCCAATAGCCCATCTTCCTCGTCAGGTCGTTCCAAATATCCGTGTAGCGCATCACCGCTTTTCGGCATGCTGCATTGTATTCTTCGACGGTCAACTTATGACCGATGTCTTCCTTGGTAATCCCCAGCTCCTTTTCTACACCTAATTCCACTGGCAATCCATGGGTGTCCCAACCCGCCTTTCGCTCAACACGGTATCCTTTAAGGGTGTGAAAGCGGCAGAAGATGTCTTTGATTGCACGGGCCATGACATGGTGAATCCCGGGTTGGCCATTGGCCGATGGCGGTCCTTCATAAAAAACATATGGACGATCTGCCGGACGGGAATCGATGCTCTTTTTAAATGTGTCCTCGCGATCCCATTGCGTCAAAACTTCTTCTGCCACAGCGGGCAGATTTAAACTTCCGCGTTCTGAAAAACGAGGCGATGGATTGGAGCTAGACATGGAATGCACTATTCAGGTATTGCCTGTTGTCAGGCTTCGCGAAGATAAGACCATGAATGCGACCTACCGAATTGGTAATATTGGTTATACCTGGCCCAATTTGACCATGTTTGTCATTCCCGCATCCGCTATCGGCATGCTGGCCAAATGAATCACAAAATCTCCCTTTTCAACCAAGCCCGATTTCGTCAATTCGTACTTGATATCAGCAATGGTGTGGTCCGTGCTGACCATTTTGAGATAAGGAAAAGCTGTTACTCCCCAAACCAAAGACATTTGGCCTAGAATTTTTTTGTTCGCCGTGAACATAAAGATGTGAGCCTTCGGTCTTTGGCTGGAAACTTGGATGGCGGTATAACCGCTGAATGTCATCGTAACGATGGCAGAAGCATCGACCCTTTTAGCCAAACGACAAGCATTGTAACACATGCTATCACTGATAAATCGATCATCCTCCAAGCTCAATGGCGGACGCTCGTAGTAGTACATGCCATCATGATCTTCCATCGACTCCAGAATTTGAGTCATGGCCGTCACGGCTTCCACCGGATAGGCTCCGACAGAAGTTTCCGCGCTGAGCATCACAGCATCAGCACCATCCAAAACGGCATTGGCTACATCGTTGACTTCAGCTCGGGTTGGTACCGCATGTTCAATCATGGACTCCATCATCTGAGTGGCCACGATAACAGGACGGCCAATCGCCATGCAGCGACGGATGATGTCTTTTTGAACCAAAGGCACATCCTGCATGGGAATTTCAACCCCGAGATCACCGCGGGCCACCATCACCGCATCCGTTGCCTCCAAAATACCGTCTAAATCTTTGAGCGCTTCGGGCTTTTCAATTTTCGCTACAATCCGCGCGTGCCTGCCAGATGCCTGAATCAGGGCTCGCAATTCATGGATGTCCGATGCATTTCGCACAAATGAAAGCCCGATCCAATCCACGTCTTGGCTCAACGCAAATTCTAAGTCTTGCGCATCCTTTGGCGTGATACATGGAAGCGAAATCGCTGTGGAAGGAAGATTGACTCCTTTTCGAGGTTTCAATGAACCACCATGTACAATTTCACAGATTACCGCATCCCGATTGTTGGTTTCTATGATTTTCAACTCCAGTTTCCCATCATCCAACAAAACAGGCTCGCCCGGATTGACGTCTATGGCAAACTGTTCATAGTTCGTGAACACCTCATTTCCAGACCCGATTCCATTTCCTGTCCGAATGGTCAATCGTTCGCCCTTCACTAGAATGATTTCATCGCCCACCAAATCCCCAATGCGAAGTTTTGGTCCTTGCAGATCCGCAAGCAAGGCCGTGTGGGTGCCCAACTTGGCATCTGCTGCCCTCACCGCCTCCACGGCGGCTCCATGCACATCATAGGCCCCGTGAGAAAAATTCAATCGAGCAACATTCATTCCCGCTTGAATCAACTTAGTCAACTCTTCTTCCGAGGAGGAGGAGGGACCAATCGTAGCAACAATTTTCGTTCTTTTCATTGTAATTGCATCAAACCAATTCCGGGCTGCTAGTTTCAGCCAAATCCAATAGAGCCAAATGTTCCATCGCCCCAGAATGCAAAGGGTCTAATTTTTGGACATACGTGACATCTTTCATTTTTCTAATGGAAGTCAGCCACTCAGCCGCAGAAACTTCTCCTTCGCCAATTTGGAGCAAGTAATCAAAATGAGCCGCCCCTTGAAAGCGTGCGATAACACCCCCTGAAATGCGATTCGCCACCAAAGCAACGGAAAACGTTATGGAGTCTGAATCTCTGTAGACTACGTGTTCTGTTTGTCCCTGACGTTGAGGGATTTCGAGCATCGTAAAGTACTTTAAATTCCAGTTGAGGGACCCATTTAATTCCCAACACAATCTGTGTGGTCCCAAATGACTCCCAATTCCAATCAATTCAAAATCACACGAATCTGCGAAATCCGATTCCAACCATTGCATTAGCGCGAATATACCTACGCGACATCAAACCTCTTCACTTTTTATCCATTGGGTTCGCGCTTGAGTCCGGTAGATTTGGAGGGCCCATGCCTCCTCGATTGGGAAGAGCGCCCTTGTCGCTATTTTGGTGAAGTATCCGATGGGTCAACTTTCGAATTCTCGGCAGGTTTCTCAGAGTCCGCATTTGAACTCTGATTCGACTGAAACACCACACGCCACGCCATGCGAGCTGCCCGCTGCTCGGCTGATTTTTTCGAACTCCCTTTTCCACTGCCCATAAGTTCACCGCTAATATTAACGTGAACATCATAGCGAGTCGCTCCCTTTTCGTGGTACTCCCGTACCACTTCAAAATCCAACGTTTTATGCTTTCGTTGAGCCCAATGATGCAATTTTGATTTGAAATCCACGGTCTCATGGACTTTGTGGTCCGCCCCGTGACGTCGCAGCATGCGCATGACTGCAAGGTCAGTTTTATGGAATCCGTGATCCAAGTAAATAGCTCCGATGAGTGCTTCCAGTGCATTTCCAACCACCGTGGAATGAATGTCCTTTCTGCGCATTTTAGCTCGAATGTGCAAAGCCAAATCCATTTTTTCTCCCACCAAATTCAAGGTCTTCCGATTGACTATTTTGGACTTTCGCTGGGTTAAACCACCCTCTTGTTCGTTCGGGAAATCCTGGAACAAGTAGGATGCGACAATTAGGTCTAAAGCCGTATCTCCCAAAAACTCCAACCGCTCATTGCTTTTCAGTCCAGTGAAATCCCCATCCAACATGGACGAATGCGTCAACGCCTCTTCATAGTATTTCATTGTCCGGACCCGCAGGCCAAATTCCCTTCGGACGAGTGCGCGAATGGTGGTAGGGGCACGTCTAAATGAAAGAATCCTATTCCAAGTATTCGATCGAATCGGCATGAAGTCAGCCTTTGAATGTCTTGAACAACACGGAGGCGTTATGACCGCCGAAACCAAATGTGTTGCAAAGAGCCGCTCTTACATCGCGTTTTTTTGCATGATTGAACGTGAAATCCAGCTTGGAGTCCAGCCCTTCATCCGCATGTTCAAAGTTGATGGTTGGCGGAATGATTCCGTTTTTGATAGCCAGAATGCAAGCAATTCCTTCAATAGCACCAGCAGCTCCTAACAAATGTCCCGTCATGGACTTGGTTGAACTGATGTTCAAATTATA
>JAPKCA010000105.1 GCA_028823145.1 Flavobacteriales bacterium | reverse complement strand
GTCATGCGTGGTTTTTCGTTTTTAAAGCTCCTCCTCTTGGACTCGAACCAAGGACCCTCTGATTAACAGTCAGATGCTCTAACCAGCTGAGCTAAGGAGGAATATTTCGACGGCGAAGATAATCGATTCCCATCTTGTAAACCAACACGGGCAGAAAAAATCACCTGCGCGCAGGGTTACGGCACAATCCCCTAAAAGGTTTCCGTTTTACGGATAGTGGCATTCCCCTCTTCTCCGCGCTAACTTTGCCGCGCTTGAACCACGTTGGTCCTTGCGTTGATTTCGGAAATATGAGTTTGATTATTGTAGGTACGGTTGCGTTTGATGCCATTCAAACACCTTTCGGTTCTTCCGGTAAAATTGTGGGTGGAGCTGCGTCATACATTGGTTTGAGCGCAAGTCAATTTGTGCGAGAGCAGCACATCATTTCCGTAATCGGGGAGGATTTCCCGCAAGAATTCGTGGGTGAATTGGAATCCCGTGGAATCCAAACCAACGGGCTAGAGCGCCGGGCCGGAGAGAAGAGTTTCTTCTGGGAGGGGAAATACCACATGGATATGAATTCCCGCGACACCCTTACCACAGAGCTCAATGTATTGGCCGACTTCGAGCCGAAAGTGCCCAAAGAAGCGCAGGGAGCCGAATTTGTTATGCTGGGCAATCTAGATCCAGCAGTGCAAGCGCGTGTTCTGGATCAACTGGAGGTGAAGCCAAAATTGGTGGTTCTGGATACCATGAATTTTTGGATGGACATTGCGCTTGAACCACTCAAAGAGGTGTTGAAGCGTGTGGATGTATTGACCATCAATGACGAAGAGGCTCGCCAACTTTCAGGCGAACACTCACTCGTTAAAGCGGCGAACAAAATCCTCACCATGGGCCCAACTACGTTGGTCATCAAAAAGGGTGAACACGGAGCGTTGCTCTTCAATCAAGATGAAGTGTTTTTCGCTCCAGCCTTGCCTTTGGAAGAAGTGCTGGACCCAACGGGAGCAGGCGACACATTTGCAGGGGGATTCATTGGCTACCTAGCCCATACGGGCGACACATCCTTTACCAACATGAAACGCGGCGTCGTATTAGGCTCTGCTATGGCGTCATTCGCTTGCGAGAAGTTCGGAACAGAACGCTTAATGGAGCTGACACAAGGCGAGTTGGACGCGCGGATTCAGCGCTTTGTGGACTTGGTTGATTTCGACATCATCCTCAAGGACTAATCTCGCCACTTTGACCCGGAAGCCACTGTGCGGGGTCTAGAGGTTGGCCTTCTACCCACCATTCAAAATGGGAATGAGGCCCAGTGCTGTGTGTTCCCGTCCCCCCCAACACCGCGATGGGATCGCCCGCCAGCACACGATCGCCCGATTCAACCAACAGTGATTTGTTGTGTTTATAGACGGATATCCGACTTTGTTTGTGTTGTATGCTGATGACATAACCCCCATCGGAAGTGTAAGACGCCAGCACAACAACCCCATCATCAACAGCGTGTATGATTGACCCTTCAGGTGCAACGAAGTCAATTCCGAGGTGTCCTGAAGCAGCATTGAATTCAGATGAAATGGTTCCTGCGATTGGAGCGAAGGGAATACTCCTATTGGCCAGACCATCTGATTGACCACGCTGAAGCACAAAGCGATCCTCCTCTTCCACAAAACTCCTGAGTGAAAGGTCTTCATCAGGTAGCTCCCAGCTTTCCAGCATACCCTTTGAGGTATCTGCGACCAAAAGGAGGCTATCGACATCGCGCTGCGCATCCACAATCTCACCCCTTAGCAAGGCTTGCAAGACCTCGAGGTAGCGCTCGTTTCGTTCCAAAATAACCAAAGCGCTGTCCGCCTGCCCCTCTGCCGCAATCGCTTTCATACGAGACGATTCACTGACATAACCAGGAACGACATGTTCTTTTAACGGGGTTAACGCCACCACAACATACGTTAGGCCGCAAAGCACAGAGGTAAATAAACTCAAGGCAATGAGCGCTCCCCAGCGATTGACAGAGATTTGCCAACGTTCGGAATAAGAGTGTTCTTCAAGTAGGGTGAGGCGGAAGGGTTTCAACCACCACACGCGATAGGACTTCTGGGGACGCTTTGACACAGCGCAAATATCGGAGAAAGAACAAACGGTTATGAAGAGTTCTTGAATTCGAGGCGATTCATCAGGTGGTTTGGAATAATTTAGCGGATTCCCCGTTGGAGAACTTACCTATGCCATTGTCAAAAAAACATTTCTTTTCTGTGGGTGTGGTTTTCTTAATCGCGTTAGCGCTTTCGAGCTGCTCTACAACGCGTGATGGAAAATTATATCGCCTGTACCACAATACGCACGCCCGATTCAACGGCTACTTCTACGCAATGGAGGCGATGAATGAAGCGGATGTTATTTTATCGGAAGGCTACGAAGAAAACTGGGATGAGATTCTCCCGATTTTCCCTCCTGTAGACGAGTCCACCGCTCAACAAGTCTACCCATTGATGGAGCGTGCTATTGAAAAATGCACGGGTGTCGTGGACAAACACACGATGTCTCCTTCCCGAAGGAATCAAAAGGACATCAAGCGGCCAGAACTAAATAAGTGGATTGATGAGAATTACGATATCATCGCCCGGGCTCATTTAATCAAAGGGGACGAGGAAAAAGCACTGGAGATTTTTCAATACTTGGTTCGAACATTGGATTATCCTGACGCACAGGCTTGGGCCAACGCATGGATGGCTCGAACATATATGGCCATGGATGATCGGGTTCGTGCAAGCAACACCCTAATCAAGGCTGCTCAAATTGATCAAGTGGATGATCCTGGGGTCAGAGCATACGTCTACCAAGTTTATGCGGCATTTCACTTGAAGCACAACGAGGTAGAGGCGGCTATTAGAAAGTTAGAAAGCAGCTTGGAATTTGTCGAGAAGAAGAAAGACCAAGCCCGCACACTTTTTATCCTGGCGCAGTGCTATGAAAAGGCGGGTCAGGCAATAAAAGCAATCGACCGATACAACGAAGTCGTAAAGCTGCGAACGCCTTACGAATTGGAATTTTATTCGAAGATCAAGCAAGCGATGGCCTTTGATCGGCGTGGAGGAAATAGCGAGCCGATCATTGAGTTGTTGGTCGATTTACTGGACGATGACAAGAATGAAATCTACCGGGATCAGATTTATTTTGCATTGGCCACCTTGGCGCTAGAAGAGCGCAGGCGAGACGAAGGCATTGACTTGCTTATGGAGTCATTGCTTGCGAATACAGACAACACGCGGCAACGGATGAAGAGTTATTTGCAATTGGGTGACTTGTTCATGGAGGATTTGGACTACACCAATGCGCAGGCGTATTACGATAGTGCCCGGACGTTTATGGAAGAGGAAAATGAGCGTTTCGAGGAGGTGGATGCGATGGCGGACAATTTAACAGACCTAGTTGACAACCTCATCATTATCACCACACAAGACAGTCTGCTTGAAATTTGTGACCTCTCGGATGAGGAGCGCGATGATCGGATTGCTGATATTATCTATCAACTGGAAGAGGAGGAAGACCGCGTGAATTCGGCTGCCGCAGCCGCAGCATTGGCTGAGATGGAATCTGTCGGTGATCAAGGAGCCGGGATGTTTTGGCCCTACAACGCTCAACTAAGGATTGCCGGGAGAAGGAACTTTAGAGATTACTGGGGTGATCGAATTTTGGAAGACAATTGGCGGCGATCACTCAAAATGTCCATGGCCTTCTCCAATGAATTGGGAGACGGCACAACCACATTGGGGATAGAGGGGGAAGTCGTGATCGAAGATGAGTCTAGAGGCATTCCCACAGCGGAAGAATTGTTGGCGGGCTTGCCGTGTGATTCTCTTGAGCGCGAAGAAGCTATCGCGCTGATTGCAGAAGCGTATTACAATGCAGGACTTGACTATAAGGAGAAATTGAATGATCCCGAAAATGCCATTGATACCTGGACGGAATTGGTGAATCGGATGGATGAAAGCGACTTTCATCCGACGGCCTACTACCAATTGTATCGAACGTATTTGCAACGAGAAGTGGAAGAAAACTTCATGAGCCCTTTCTGTGAAACATGCAACTCGGATTACTGGTCTGCACGGGTTTTGGAACGTTATCCCAATACCAAGTGGTCTTTGTTGATTGAAAACCCAGAATTTGCAGATCAACAAGAAGTGATTCGAGAGGAGGAAAGGTTGGAATACGAAGACTACCTCCGGAAGTATTACTCCAAAGCTTACCAGGAGATTTTACTTGCGTCTGACGAGGTGATTAATTCCAGACCAAACAACTTCTACTTCTGCAAGTACCAATTGCTTCGCGCGCAATGTATTGGTGGCTTGAGTTCTTACGCTGGCGGAAATCGTCAATCGTACTACGATGCGTTGCGGCTAGTGGTAGGAAATTGTCCAGATTCAGAGGAAGCGACGTTTGCTTTAGAGCTATTGCAGGCTCTGGGTCAGGCTACCGCGGAAAAGAAGGACCAGCAAGAAGAAAAACTGGACAAGCCCCTAGAGGTTCCATGGGAGCACAAACCATACTTGGAACATTATCTAGGATTGCTCGTGCCGGTTGGCCGAGGCAACGTTGAGGAATTGCGCGCCACGATCGCCGACTTTAACACGGAATTCTACAAGTCACAAGAACTTCGCGTGACAGCGAATTTGATTGACCGCAACTTTCAAATTGTGTTGGTGAAGAGCTTCAATCGACAGGACTATGGCTTGGACTATTACGAGGTGTTCAATGCGAATGATGTGGCGCTGAAAACCATCAATACATCGGGCTACCGCAACTTTATCATTTCGACTGAAAATTATGTCGAACTCTTCAAGAGCAAGGAGATGGATAGCTACATCACTTGGTTCGAGGAAGTTTACCTGAAAGGAGCCAAATGATTGCTTCGAAAATCCTTTGATACTGATTACCTTTGAATCATGATTGGATCGTCAAAAAAACCAAATCGCACCGAAACCACCTCAGATCACGCGGTTAATCGGATTGCAGAAGGAACCTCCTTTGAAGGGGTTTTGAAAAGTGAGAACAACGTCCGGATCGACGGAATTTTTGAAGGAGACCTGGTAACCAAGGGCCGCCTTGTCATTGGAGCTTCCGGCAAAATGAAAGGAAGTGTTTCTTGCGCTCATTGCGAGATTGAAGGTTCCATGGAGGGACAAATTATCGTGGAAGAGTTGTTTGTTTTGAAGTCGACAGCTCGTGTTCACGGCGAAATCCAGTACGGTCAACTTTCAGTTGAAAATGGTGCTCAAGCCACCGGGAATTTGCACCTCGCATCCAAAGTGAAGGACCTTCACCAAGATCGCAGCAAGGAAAAAACGCAACGAACTGAAAAGCCAGAAACGGCTCGCGTTCAGCAAACAGCTGCTGTTTAAGCAGCCCCCACTTTCATATGCCAAAACATGGCGAGAAAAAGAAGGCGCCCACCTCGACCCTACGGTTTTCGGGAATGGCTTTTTCTATGGCAGCGTGCATTGGTTTGGCGGTTTGGTTTGGTCGAAAATGGGATGAAAGCACTCAGTCTGAAGTGCCATACGGAACTTTACTGGGCGGCGTTCTTGGCACGGGCTTAGCTATTTGGATGGTCATTCGAGATTTATCGAGATGAAAGAATATTTATTGATTTCTGTGACCGGGAATGCGGCACTCTTTGCATTGGGGTGGGCGGTTCCTGGATTCAAGGACTTTGCCGCGGATTCCCTGTGGTTGATCTTGGTAGCTGGATACTGGGCCTTAACGTTGTTGCTGTTTCGTTGGATCGTCAAAGCATCCAAGAAATCTCCCATACGCTTCATTACAGCAGTCAATGGGGCTACAAGCATAAAGATGTTGGTTTCTTTAACCATCGTGACGGTGTATTTAGCGGTGGTCGGTGGCGAGCATCGGGTGGCTTTTGCATTCGGATTATTTGCTGCTTTTGCGTTGAATACGACCATCTTGGTGATTCAATCGCAAAAAACGGGCCGTGCGTGAAATCAAAACGACCGATCTAGGAAAGTTCTTCCCCGGAAGAATTTCGCTATTCCCTTATGTAGACCGAGTTTAGTTGATTACTTTTGCGCCGAATTCTGACGAACTGATTTTCATGAATCGCCTGTTGTTTCCCTTTTTTCTATTGCTTGCCATGGTGCTCGGCGCGCCAATGTGCAGTGTGCATGCCCAGACGGATGGGCACACCGAAGGGGAGCACGCACTCCATGAAAATCACGATGCGGAAGAAGGTCATGCAACGCATGAAGAGGCGCATGATGCCGACCA
>JAPKCA010000104.1 GCA_028823145.1 Flavobacteriales bacterium | reverse complement strand
AGTTCGTCCGATTCCGGCTTCATTGGTCTCGAATTGAATGTCTCCAATTTCAAAGGCCTCTCCGTTCGATGGTTGTTCCAATATAATCGGAGCTTCTAGAGCATTTTTCCTGGATTTAGGCAGGTTTCGGTCTACCAAAACTTGCGCCTCGAAAGCCAGTCCGTCCGCTTCGGATATGAGCAATACATCTTCATTGCTGTCCAGGCGAACAATGGATGCAAAGCGGCCGTCTTCTTCGTTGATTTCGATGTTTTGAATGCGCTTGGATTGAGCATATTGCAGATACAGCTGTGCATTTTCTGGCACCTTGCCATCCGTCGTTTGGATGAATCCAGTAATGACTGAAACCTCGTCTGGCTGAAAGTTTTCTGGCAATGGAAATTTGAGCAAGTCAAGACCCTGCGTTCCGGGCCTGCGACTTGAGAAAAATCCTTCTTGCCCATCGGTACTTACAATCAAGCCATGTTCATCGCCGTCCGTGTTGATCGGTGCTCCTAAATTCTGAGCATCCTGCCATATACCCAAAGAATCTCTCTGGCAAAACCAAATATCGTAGCCTCCGCCACTGGGTTTTCGATCACTCGCGAAGTAAAGTGTTCGACCATCTGGATGAAGAAAGGGTGCTTTGTCATTGTTCGCTGTATTGACGGGACTTGTCAGCAAGGCGGGGGGTTGCCATAAACCATTTTCATCCCGGTTTGAGCTCCAAATGTCCATGGTGAGGTTTCCAGAGGCATCGGGGATACTCCTCTCATTGACGGAAGCAAAAAAGAGTTCGTTTCCATCCGCACTCAAGGCAGGTTGTGCCTCCCATCCGTTTACGGAATTGATGCCTTCCACGGGCCGAAGCGCTCCCCAGATATACAAATACGTACCATCATTCTCTCGATCCAAAACATTGTAATGGGTCATGTACAAATCAATGTTGTTCGGATTCTCTGGAGAAGGATTCTGGGCGGCGATGTACAATTCCAAGTTGTCAATGGAAATACTTGCCCCACCATATTTCATGCCTTGGTTGAAGGGTTTTTCTAAAATAAAGTCCGGATAAAAAGCATCTTGGTTGATGCCGCGGTTGGTCATGTTGAACGTTTCTACATCCCGGCTGATGACATCTCCTTTGGCTTTGTATTTTCCGCGACGTGTGAAAAACAACAAGGTCCCATCGGGTGAAAGGGCGGGAAGGAATTCATCATCGGCAAGGCTGATTTCGGAGATAATCTCTGGTGTAAATTCGAGTTCACGTGACCAAAAATCCAATTCGAATTGGATGGTAGGCAATACTTGTCTGACCTCTTTGGCCTGCTTGTCATATCGCTTTCCTAAGGCTGATTCTGGTTCCGAAGGAAAGCGGAGATACGCATGGAAATGTTCTTGTGCTTCTTCATATTCCCGATCGGCATATGCGATGGCCCCGAGCATGAAATACACATCGGCATGGTAGTTTGGGCAAATTGAAATGAGTTGCAATAAGGGTTCCTTCGCAGCGAAAAAACTGCCTCCTTTCCGTTTGATATCGCGAAATTCTAAACTTCCCCATTTGAGGAGGCATGCCATGCATTCATCGTCTTTGTCCCACGCTTGCTGAAGGAATTCAATCCGCTCCTGGCGGTCGTATTTCCCGCCATTCTCCCCTTTTTCCAGGAGCTTTCCAGCTTTTTCTATCGTAAAGTCCAAACATTCATCTTCCTGCGAGTAGGTGGGCTCTGCCAACAATAGTAGTGGCAAAAACGCAAGCCAGAAAAGATGTTGGGACTTCATCTGCAAGCCAAGTTCATGGAGCTTGAAACTCGTTTTCTGAAGCCGCAATGATGGAGGAAACTGCTCCATCACCTGTAACATTGACAACGGTTCGGCACATATCCAGAATGCGATCGACAGGGAAAATGAGGGCAATCCATGCCGGATTTAATCCGACGCTTTCCAGAACGATGATCATAAGGACCAATCCAGCAGAGGGAATTGCTGCAGCTCCAATAGACGCGAGGGTTGCCGTAATCACGATGATGGCCTGCTGGCTCCAATCCAAATCCACCATGTGGAATTGTGCTAGGGCGACAACCGCGATGGCTTGATACATGCTCGTGCCATCCATATTCACTGTGGCGCCAATCGGAAGAACAAATGAGGACGTGCGTTTGCTTACCCCCAATTTTTCGTTGACGCACTTCATGGTTACCGGCAAAGTGGCAACAGAACTCGAAGTTGAAAATGCGGTGATCTGTGCATCACGCATCCCTGATTGAAATCGTTTCCATGTCATGTCTTTGACCAAGAGACTGACCACCATGGGGTAGAACACAAATACCATCAATCCCAAGCCAAGAACCACGACCAAGCTATACCGGAGCAAGAAACTCAACAATTGTTGGAACATTTCGGGATCTGTGCCAGCGGCTTTGACGACCTGCCCGGCCATCAATGCGAAGACAAAAAAGGGCATGGCCTTCATGACCACCCACACCATTTGAACAAAGACTTCGTTCAACGCATCCATGGCTTTCACCAACGGCGACTTTCGTTCCTCCGGCAGACCAACCACCACGATGCCAAAGAAAATGGCAAAAAAGATGATTTGCAGCATGCTCATTTCCGTCAGGGATAGGAAAATGTTTTTTGGGACGACATCAACCAGGGGTTGAAGTGGCCCAGAAGCTTTGGTGTTGGCTGCTTTTTGGAGCTTGTCCTTTACCCATTCATTCGGTTCAGGTGATTCTAAGCGCAATTGGGCCACTTGGTCGGCACGGGCCGGATCATCCATGAGATGGATGTCATCCAATGCTTGGATTCCATGGTCATTTTTCCACAGTTCATAACGGATTCGATTGGCTTCGAGAAGCTCATTGTGTGAGCCTTCTCCGGGCTTGAAGGAATTGACCAATGCCAAACCAATGACCACAGCAACCATGGTGGTCACAACATACGTCAACAGGGTTTTGATTCCGAGCCTCCCCAATTGTTGGATATTTCCCAGGCTGGTTACTCCGCTGATAATGCTGAACAAAACGAGCGGCACAGCGATCAATTTGAGCAGGTTGATGAATATGTCCCCAAAAGGTTGGATATAATCCAACGTGAATTGATTCCAACCCCATGTCACGCTCATCCATGCGTAGATGGTGCCTAGGATTAAACCAATAATTACTTGCCAATGCAGTGCCATGCCCTTCATGCCCTAAAGTTAATGAGCACAAAGCCAAGGAAACAGGCGAAATCAGATGCGAGTGCCTTTGTTTTTCAACCAATGATCGGCCAATACTAACAGGACCATCGATTCTACCAACGGAACGGCCCGCGGCAAAACGCACGGATCATGTCTTCCACGGCCTTCGATTTGAACGGATTCTCCGCTTGTATTGAATGAATCTTGTGGTTTAAGTAAAGTTGATACTGGCTTGAAAGCCAGTCGAATAACGATATCATTTCCGTTGGAAATCCCACCTTGAATTCCGCCGCTGTTGTTGGTCTTAGTCGTCAGGTCTCCGTCTTGCTTTTGAACCCAGGCGTCATTATGATCCGATCCCATCATTCGAGTTCCCTCAAAACCGCTGCCCAACTCCATGCCCTTCACGGCTGGTAAGCTCCATAAGGCGTGGGCTAAAGCTGCTTGCAATTTGTCAAAAACGGGTTCGCCCCAACCAGCCGGTACCCCTCGAACCACAAGAACAATGGAACCTCCAACGGTGTCGCCCGCCTTTTTCGCTTCCATGATGCAAGCCGACATGGCTTGCGCTATTTCGGGTTCCGGACATCGAACAGGGTTTGAATCGATTTGATGACGTTCATAGAATCGAGGCTCACGGTCCATGGCCACATCTTTCACGCGCTCCACATAGGCGCTGACCTGAATGCCAAGAGGAGCGATGCATTGTAGGGCAATGGCTCCGCCAACCACGCGGGCAACCGTTTCTCGAGCTGACGATCGTCCGCCACCTCGGTGGTCCCGCAAGCCGTACTTCTTGAAAGTTGCATAGTCCGCATGTGAAGGGCGGAAGGCTTCTTTGATGTGGGTGTAATCTGCCGGACGAGCATCCTGATTGGGGATTTGAAATGCAATTGGAGCACCGGTTGTTTTTCCCTCGAATAAACCGCTCAACCAGTCGACCTCATCACTTTCTGTTCGAGATGTGGTGAGACTGGACTGGCCAGGACGCCTGCGATTAAGCTCATTTTGAATGGCCTCCAAGTCCAGTTCTAGTCCCGCAGGACAGCCGTCAAGCACACCGCCAATAGCCGGACCATGTGATTCGCCAAAAGTGGTCAATCGAAAAAGTGTACCAATTGAATTCCCCGCCATGCAGCGAAGTTACGTAAGCACTCTCGCTCTTGCTACCTTGCAGCCATGCGACGATTATTGAAAAACATCAAAGGGTTGGTTGGAGCGTACGAGGCACCACCATCTTGGCTAGGAGGATTAGCTATGGGCGATTTTCCAGTTATTGAGAATGCATGGTTGGCGATTGAAGAAGGCCGCATTGCTGCATTTGGAACCATGGATAGTTTTCCGGGCATTGTGGATTGGTCAGGATTGGAGATTGAAGATTGTGACGGTCGCTATGTGCTTCCCGCTTGGTGTGATAGCCATACCCACTTGGTCTATGCTGCCGATCGCGGAGGAGAATTCCTGGATCGCTTGCAGGGAAAATCATATCAAGAGATCGCGGAGAATGGTGGAGGTATCCTCAACTCAGCTCGTGCATTGAGGGCCATGCCCGAATCAGATTTGATGGCAGACGCTGTAAAAAGGCTTTCATTGGCCATGGACCAAGGAACGGGTGCCATTGAAATCAAAAGTGGCTATGGTTTAACCGTTGAAGGAGAATTGAAAATGCTCCGAATAATTCAAGCCTTGAAAAAAGAAAGTCCGATTCCCATTAAATCGACGTTGTTGGCCTGCCACGCTGTTCCTGAAGGCGATTGGAATGCTTCGACGTGGACGGACGCTGCTATCAAAGAGCTGATTCCGGCTGCCATCGAGCAAGGATTGGCAGACTATGTCGATGCATTTTGTGAAACGGGATATTTCAGTGTGGAGGATTTAAATAAACTGTTGGGGGCCATTCAGAATTCCCCGTTGAAGGCAAAAGTGCATGTCAATCAATTTTCAACGTTAGGTGGGGTGGCTGCTTGTGTAGAGCACGGGGCTCTTTCAGTGGATCATTTGGAAGAACTTTCGGATGAAGATATGGCGGCGTTGGGAACGACACTGGAGCGAAATAAACAACCTGTTTTCTCCGTCGCATTGCCGGGTTGTTCTCATTTTTTAGGTATCCCATTTACTCCTGTGCGACGTTTGATGGATGCCGGTTTGCCGGTGGCTTTGGCTTCCGATCACAATCCGGGTTCTGCACCCTCTGGAAACATGACGTTGGTGGTTCAATTGGCCATCATCAAAATGGGCATGCTGCCTTTAGAGGCCATAGCGGCGGCGACCATCAATGGAGCTGCTGCGATGGAATTGAGCCACGAAGTCGGGGTCATCGCTCCAGGATGGCGTGCCAATCTGTTGATTACAAAGCCGCTAAATGGCTTGGAGCAAATTGGTTATCGGTTTGGTGAAAACCCGGTGGAAAAGGTTTTGATCAATGGGGAGCAACGCTGACGGACTTCGGTTGCACGAGACTTATTTTCGGGGAGGCTAACACGAATACGATTGAAATCATGCAAAGACTTATTGAGTGTGTACCCAATATATCGGAAGGAAGGAGGGATGATGTCATCCAAGCCATCGCAGCGACCGTTGAAACGGTCGAAGGTGTTCGGTTGTTGGATGTGGATCCCGGTCGATCCACCAATAGAACGGTCATTACGTTTGTGGGACCGCCCGAGACGGTTGGAGAAGCGGCTTTTCGCTTGATACAAAAAGCCTCCGAATTGATTGACATGTCGGTGCATCGAGGAGAACATCCGCGAATGGGAGCGACGGATGTTTGCCCATTTGTCCCTGTAAGCGGCGTGAGCATGGAGGATTGCGTTGAGGTGGCAAGAGCTTTGGGCAAACGTGTGGGGAACGAATTGAAAATTCCGGGGTATTTCTATGAGAATGCTGCCTTGACTGACGAGCGTCGGAATTTGGCTACATGCCGAAAAGGCCAATACGAGGGTTTGGGAAAATTGGCAACCCCAGCCGGCGGACCTGATTTTGGTCCAGCAGTTTGGGATGCATCAGTGAAACGTTCTGGGGCAACGGCCATTGGTGCGAGAGACTTCCTCATTGCATACAACGTCAACCTCAACACCACGAGCTCTAGAAGGGCCAACGCAATAGCCTTTGATATCCGAGAATCTGGTCGAGTCAAACGGGAGGGGGGCGCAGGAAGTCCCATTGTCAAAGATGCCCACGGAGAACCACTGC
>JAPKCA010000103.1 GCA_028823145.1 Flavobacteriales bacterium | reverse complement strand
CCGACCCCCTCGGTGTAAACGAGGTGCTCTGAACCAACTGAGCTAATCGCCCTAATGGGGGGCAAAGATAATCGAAATTATACTTCCTCTGCATCGTACTTTTATCCAGGTGAGAAATATATTTCTATACCGAATCTGGAGTTGGTTCGCTTGGTATAAACGCTCCATTTCATGGCGTGGAATTCATCCACCTTGGCTTTTCGGTTTGATGCAGTCCATTCATCAAAACAATCCGTCCATTGCGGAGCTTGAATCGTTGAGGAAGAAACTAAAAAAAGACCGCACGCTTATCCCTATAGTGGATTATGGGGCCGGAAGTCACCGCGTGCAACAAACGGTCGGCGATATTGCAAAAAGCGCCCTCAAACGAACCAAACATGCCGTAGCCATTGCTCAAGTAGCCGATTACATCGATGCTCAAAGCATCTTGGAAATGGGCACATCATTCGGGATAACAACCGCTTACTTGGCTCAAAAAAACCGCGCAGTCACCACCCTGGAAGGGAATCCGCACATCGCAGAGATTGCAGAAAAACACTGGGACTCACTCGGTTTAGCCCACATTCAATGCAAGCAAGGATCCTTTGCCGAATCGCTCCCTTCCCTTCTCCAACAGTGGGAGTCAGAAATGCATCTCGGATTTGATTTAATCTTTATCGATGGCCACCATCAAGGGGACGCTTTGGTCACTTATGTAGAACAGATTAAGCCATGGCTCAAAGAAGGCGGCGTATTGGTTTGCGACGACATCCATTGGTCACCCGATATGGAAGAAGCGTGGAATTCACTTCAAATGGATGCCCATTGGACCGCGTCAGCCGACTTTTATGAGTGGGGCTTGTTGACCACCCGGGCCGGGTTGACGAAGGAAGCCTTTTCCATCCGATTCTAATCCGGGTTCTCATGGGCTTGTGCAGTAGTTTTGCATCATGCCATCGACGCGATTTGGATCCACAAGAAGAGCCTGGCTTACCGCTTTTTTGGGCACCTATATTCTGTTGCAATTCGGTTGGTGGGCTTGGCTTCTCATCGACTTGCAATCGCAAATCCCAGAATTCGAAGGTGCTACAACCCCATTTTGGACCACACCGACCACCATGGTCATCGGAGAAGGATTGGTTTTCCTTTTCATTTTGGCATGGGGGTTTGGAGTCATCTGGCGAGGAATCCAGCAAGAACAGGTTCATGCACAAAAGGAGCGTCAATTTCTTTTGGCAGTCACCCACGAATTGAAAACACCTATTTCAGCGGTCCGGCTTGCCATCGATACACTGCAGAAACATAAGGTGGATGAGAAAACATCGCGTCAATTTTTGGCTGAAGCGCAAGCCGGCACCCAGCGACTTGAGCAGCAAGTTGAAAACATCCTTCAAAGCAATCGCCTGGTCTTCAGCCAGCATTTATCCCTAGAATCTTTTGATGCGGAAGAAGTGATGAACGATGCCATTCGTCGGCATCAAATCGGGCGATTCCAGGAACGCGAAATTAATTTCGAGCATCATGGGGCTCCTGAAGGCTTGATGCAAGGGGATGCAGATGCCCTCACTCTCGCGTGGGGAAACCTCATTGAGAATGCCCTGAAGTACAGTCCGAATGACACCCACGTCAAGGTGACCATGACTTGGAAAGCCGATCACTTGGTTTGCCAATTCGATGACGGGGGACCGGGAATACCGCCCTCATCTCGCAAATCCGTTCTAGAACAATTTGAGCGCGTTGGAAATCCCCATGAGCTCCATACAGAAGGCACTGGCCTTGGCCTGTATTTGGCCGACCAAATCATCGGCATGCATAAAGGGTCACTTGAAATTGGCTCCAGTTCACGTGGCGGCTGCCTGATCTCTACGACCATTCCATTAACAGCATGAAAAACAACCCCACTCCCCAACGCTGCGCTTTGCTGATTTTAGATGGATGGGGCATCGGTCAAAATGACGCTTCGAATGCCATCGCATCTGCGCAGACTCCATTCATGGATGAACTGATTTCGACTTCACCAAATGCGACATTGCGAACAGATGGAGAGCATGTTGGACTTCCCGAAGGACAGATGGGAAACAGCGAAGTAGGCCACATGAATATCGGTGCTGGACGCATCGTTTATCAAGACTTGTTGCGAATTAATCGTGCCGTAATATCGGGTGACCTTGGTCATGAAAAAGTGTTGAGAGAAGCTTTAGAAATCGCAAAGAAACCCGGCAAACGTTTGCATTTCATGGGACTTGTTTCTCAAGGAGGAGTCCACTCACAACAAGCTCATTTGCATGAACTTTGCCGCATAGCTGCCGATGCCAAGGTGCATGATTTCGTCATCCATGCCTTCACCGATGGTCGCGACACTGCACCACAAACGGGGCGTGGCTACATCGCTGATCTCGAAGATGTCCTCGCTGAAACAGGGGGGCGCATTGCCAGTGTGCACGGCCGCTACTTCGCGATGGATCGTGACCAACGTTGGCCTCGGATTAGCCAATCGTTTGCGACATTGGTGCGGGCTGAAGGAATCGCCTACGCCACTGCTGATGAAGGAATCGCAGCACAATACAAAGCGGGGATTACCGATGAGTTCATCCCTCCATTCATCGTCGGAAAAGGGACTCCTATTCAACCGGGAGACGTTGTCATTTGTTTCAATTTTCGCACGGATCGCTGCCGAGAAATATCTTCGGCCTTGACCCAAAAACCCTATCCGGAATTCGATATGGCACCCATAGATGTGCACTACGTCACATTAACGAATTACGATGACACATTTGAAGGGGTGCACGTCATATACGATAAGCCCCATCTCACCCAAACTCTTGGTGAGGTTCTTTCAGCTACGGGGAAATCCCAAATCCGCATTGCAGAAACAGAAAAATATCCGCATGTCACCTTCTTCTTCAATGGCGGAAGGGAGGTCCCTTTTGATGGCGAAACGCGTTTGATGGCACATAGTCCCAAAGTAGCCACCTACGATTTGCAGCCAGAAATGTCGGCGCATGACATCGTTGCTGCTATTGTCCCAGAACTTGAAGCTGGGCGGCCCGATTTTGTGTGTTTGAATTTTGCCAATCCAGATATGGTAGGACATACCGGAGTCTTTGATGCTATCGTCCAAGCGGTTGAAACAACCGATACTTGCCTCAAGGCCGTGGTAGAGGCCGGACGGAGTCAAGGGTATCAAATGATCATCATTGCTGATCACGGGAATGCCGACTATGCCAGAAATCCAGATGGCTCTCCCCACACTGCCCATACGACGAATCCCGTTCCTGTCATCGTATTGTCCGATGCCGTTTCAGCCATCCACGATGGTATTTTAGCAGATATCGCTCCCACCGTGTTGAAGCTTATGGGAGTCGATCAACCTGTGGAAATGACCGGGACATCGCTTTATTGATCGGCAGTCAAGACTTCAGCAGCAACAAAAATACTACCGAGCACCACGACCAAATCCCGCTGGCCTGATGCCGATTTTGCTTGATGGAATGCCTCCAACACCGAAGGGTATGTTCTTCCGATGAATCCCCGTTCGCCAGCCTGAATTTGCAATTCACTCGAAGACAAAGCGCGAGGAATATCGGCCGCACACCAGTAATACATGGCATCCTGAGGTAGTATATCCCATAAAAAATCCAGAGATTTGTCTACCACTACACCAAGGACCACGTGCAATTGATCCGCTGGTTCTGCCTGAATGGCCTGCATTGTTCGACTCAAACCATCAACATTGTGTGCGCAATCGACCAATACACGAGCACCTGAAGCTGCAGGCTTGAGCCAATTCCAACGCCCCAAATGCCCTGTGCGATGCAACTCCGCCTGCTTAGGTGGATTCCATTCACTCCAGCCTAGCTGATTCTGAAGAACCTCCAAAACCTTCGAGGCGGTTGCTTGGTTCTCCCCCCAAAATGGGCCCTCATCTGACGACAACGATAGAGCAGGTTCGGCATAATGCATTTCACTCACTGTCCGCAAAGCATGCGCCAAAATGACCGACTGTACTTCAGGCCGCATCCTTCCTAAAACTACCGGAACACCGTCCTTCAGAATACCTGCTTTTTCTTTGGCAATGGCTCGGATGTCTGACCCCAGAAATTCCTGATGATCTAATCCAATATTGGTAATGGCGGTGACCAATGGCCGAGGGAAAATATTCGTGCTATCCAAACGGCCTCCCATGCCCGTTTCCAAAACGACCACCTCTGTTTGTTGTTCAACAAACCACATCAAAGCCATGCCAAAGGTCAATTCAAAAAAAGACGGTCGGTAAGACCAGGAAGGGATTTCGGCCTGAAGGCGTTCGATAAAAAGCACAACCCATTCTTCCGATGGCGTCTCACCGCATACGCGCATCCGTTCACGGAAATCGACCAGGTGGGGTGAGGTAAACAAGCCAACCCTGAAACCTGTTTCCGTTAATGCATGAGAAATCGCCGTACACACCGAGCCTTTGCCATTGGTTCCCGCTACATGAATGACGTTTTCTAAATGTAAATCAGGACGACCCAATTTTTCCAGAACGTACCACGTGCCCTCCAAATTGGCCTTGTATGCTGCGGGGCCTTGCCGCTGAAACATGGGCAATTGTTCAAACAGCCAATCCGTTGCAGCCTGATACGTCATTCCAATTCGAAGCGAATGGTCACATATCCTTGACGACTCGGCCGTGCTGGGCTGGGGGTAAACGTGGCTGTTTTGGCAGCGCGTTCCGCCAGCTTGATATGGTCAGAATCAGAAATAGTGGAGAATGCCGGATCGTATCGAGCACTCGTAACGGTTCCATTCTTATCAACGATAATGATTACCCGAATAACCCCTTCGATCTGTGGTTTCTCATCCAACCTAGGCTTCCCCAAAATATTGCCCCCATCCAGATAGCTCCCATCATCTCCATTGATCACTCCGTTCCGATCAATTTTCCCCAATTCATCGCCCTCATTGCCCACACCTTCTTCCGCATTCCCTTGAGACCCACCCCCACCGCTCGAGGTTAATGCACTCAAGCGGCTTGATAGACTGGAAGAAATGGTCGGTTCAGGAATCTCAGTTTCTTGAGGATCCTCAACGGCTTCCTCTGCCGCCGGGACCGATACGTCTGACTCTGTTTGGGTAACCACCGTTTCCGCCACCGCAGCTTCCTCAGGTATTGATTCAGCGACCGCCTCTTCAGCTGCATCTTCGACTATTTCAGACGGTGCCTCGGAATCCACATCGCCTGAAGCCTGCTCCGCATCCCCTAGGTCAGCAAAACCAACCGCAACAAATTGCTGCCCCGGAGGCGGATTAGAAATGGTAAAAGCCGTGATAAAAAAACATGCCACCAATACACCCAAGAAAAGGAAGGCCGCGACTCCAGCAGCTGTTTTTTGGTTGCGTTTCTCCACCTCGAGGCGGCGTATTTCCATCGGGGCCTCCATCCTATTATTTCTTTGGAGTTGCTCCCAACATGACCTTCCATTCATTGGCCTTGGCCATGCCAATCAATTCCACCGTCTGACCGGTCGGAACTGACTCATCGACTTGCAAATAAATCACGGGATCCGAAACATCGCTCATTCGGATTCGGATCAACGATTCCAAATCTCCGTATACCACTTCGCCCCCATCGAGGTAATAAGACCCATCAGGTTTGATGCTCACCGTTAATTTAGATGTTACCGAATTGGTCCCTTTCGCCTTTGGCAACTCCACATTGACGCCATTGCTGACGAGAGTAGAAAGAATGATGAAAAAAATGAGAAGCAAAAACACCAAATCCGTCATCGACGACATGTTACCATTCACGCTCACCTTGTTGCGTTGACCTAAATTCATGCGGCAGGCTCTTCAAGGATATCGATGAACTCAATGCTCGTGGCTTCCATGTTGTGAACGACTTTGGACACTTTGCTGACCAAATTGTTGTACGCCATATAGGCAATGATTCCAACAATCAGTCCGACAATGGTGGTGATCATCGCCTGCTTGGTGCCGCTTGAAATATCCTCTACCCGAACGGTCCCTGCCTGCTCCATATCCAAGAAGACATTGACCATGCCAATGACTGTGCCTAAAAAGCCCACCATCGGTGCTGCACCCGCTACCGTTGCAAGTGAACTCAAATTCTTTTCAAGATTATAAATCTCCAATTTCCCGATGTTTTCAATAGAAACGCTGATGTCCTTGAGGTCCTTCCCAATGCGACTAATTCCTTTATCCAACATCCGTGCCATAGGCGTATCGGATTTTTGACACAAATTCCGAGCACTTTCGAAACTCCCCTGTCCAATGTAGTCCCGAAGCTTATCCATGAAATCCGGCGTAACTCGCTCAGCTTTCCGGATAGCAAGAGTCCTTTCAACAAAAACGTAGATGGCGATGATGGACATCACGGCCAAGGGGGTCATGATCCACAATCCGCCTTCGAGCAATAAATCCAATATGC
>JAPKCA010000019.1 GCA_028823145.1 Flavobacteriales bacterium | reverse complement strand
TCTTTTTCGCATGACGTCATGCAAACGAGCAATGACAACAGAAAACCTATGCAACATCGATTTGTCATAACTGCCAATTTACACCTATACCACAAAACAAGGAAGCCCAAGTATGGGGACTATGCAAATAGGTGCTAGGGTCATCAAACAGCAGATATCCTTTTGACCGATCTTTAAAATGCTCCTGTGCTCATTCACAATTATGGTGCAAATTGCATTTTACGAAAATCTCGTTTTTTGGATGTTTTTGGATGGAAATGGCATCAAAAACATCATTTTAAGCTAAAAAATTCGTTTTTTAAGCCCAAAACCAACTTTCCGCTTTTGACATATACTCCTTCTTTCAGGTCAAAAATATCCAAGATCCTCTTGGTGGAGGAGGCTATCTGTCCATTCAATTGGCGAAGGGTCAATTACATCAAGGAGCAGCGATCAACGGCATAACATGCCATTCCGGCAAGACAGCGATCGCACAACCATCTTCTGATTTCCCCATCAGCCAAGCTTCACCTTGCAAAGTCTGCCCATGGGCTTCCAAGAGAGTCTGTTCTAACATCGGCACTCCAGGACGCACGTTGGTGTAAAACGAGCGGCTACCCACCCAACGCACTGTTACTTTATCCAACACCTGCATGCGCATGGGCACGAGCACGGAATCAACGGCCAAAAACCAATCCAAACCTATGGCATGGCGGGATTTCATTTCCGCTTCCACACGATAAGTCCGTTGTCTGCGAAGATTGGATTCCATCCCAGGCAAGACATCCTGAATCGAACATTCAACGACTTCCATTGCAGGTGATTTGCAATCCTTCCATGCAGCGATGGGGATCCCCGATTGGCAAGATTCCAAAACCATCCCTGCCAAGGAGGTCAAAACAATGAGTGTGAAAATGCGATGCATAAAAGGTTCAGGACAAGGATGATGCCAAAACAACCAACTCAGTACTGGATTTGCAAAGGCAGCATGCCGGCTCTTCCGCTCAGCGCCACACTCAGCCAATACCTACCAGCTGGAAGCCCTTGAACTTCCAATAAGGGGCCGACCCCCTGCTTCACCAATCGCCCCATGGAATCGAATATTTCCCAGGCATCTTGTGGGCCTGCACCTTGCAGCTGAGCGATACCACGTGCTGGATTCGGCGCGATAACCCAGTCGGTAAATTCCACTTCGAGGGAGACCACCAGAGCACTATCGCTCACCGCTGGTTCACCTTCGGTCACATAGCCGCCTACATCAGCATTCGGCAATCCCAAGAGGTAATAATCATCGCGGCCATTTGAATAACCATCGGTGCTCCCGAGCAACCACATGCGGCCCGATGCATCGCGCTTCATGTGCTCCACGTTTTCGTTCCAGGGCGTTCCAAACGATGGACCACCCTGCCACACTCCGCCGTTGCTCGACCAACGCGAAAACAACACTTCACCTCCTCCCAATCCGAGCTGATCAGACCAAGCCGCGGTCGCAAAATCCGTTGGCGAATACCATTGGATGCTACGGCCTTGGATATCAAATCCTGAACCCGGAATGTGTTCTAGCAAAACATTGCCATCCCAATCCAAGTGTGTAAATGCCAAGCGATCTCCCTCTTCCGTTTCCACATTCATCAACAACAAGACGCCCGCATCGCTCGCATCGCTCGCCACCGCTTCGGTGGGAAAGGGAAAGTTGGACGTGTACTGCCACAATACCGCTTCTGAAGACGGTTGCCATGCCGTCAGTTGAGCTTGGCCGGCAGTTCCTGGGGACAGCGTCGCTGCCACTACCAAGGTGTCCGCACGGAAAAGGGCGTCAGCCGTGACTTCTTCAATGGGCGATTCCCCCATCAAACCCGAGTCTGTAAAACTCCATGTTTCACCGATCCAATCGTGGCGCACCCATTGGACATCGCCATTGCCAGAATCGTACGTGGTGCCAATGGTCCAGAGCGCATCTTGGCGCTTTAAGCACCGTGTAGGCAAATCCCAGGAAGACGTTCCCCATGACGTCGCAGATCCGGCAGTTCCGTCCGCATTCAGCCGATACCAACCCCAATCATAGCCATCCGCCGCACTGGCATAGCGCATGCCCATGACCGTCATAGAGCCATCATCATGCTCCACCGCATCCAAAGCTTGAAGCAAAGGCGCATCTTCTATGGTCGTGGACCACAAAACTTGAGCGTTGGAGTCCATCCGGATCACCCAAGCGTGGTTGGTGTCGTCGGTGGTGCTATTGGTGGTGCCCGTGAGCAATATCCCCCCGTCCTGCATCACCGTGATTCGGTGACCGCGATCATCTTGAGGACCCCCCAACACCCTGAGTTGAACAACATCATCTTGACTCAACACGGATGGCGCTGAAGCACAAAAAGCAATCAATGCGAGGTAACGCCACATATCAGTCGCGAACGGCTTCGTGAACACGCTTCAAACGCACCAACAATGCTTCCAATTGATCCAATGGCAGCATATTGGCTCCGTCAGAAAGTGCCGAAGCGGGATCAGGGTGGGTTTCGATGAAAATACCATCGGCCCCAGCAGCTACGGCCGCTTTTCCAATGGTCGCAATCAATTCGGGTCTTCCACCTGTCACGCCAGCCGATTGATTGGGCTGTTGCAAACTGTGGGTAATGTCCGCAATGACGGGACCGTAGTTGCGCATGGCTGGAAAGCTTCGCATGTCTACCACCATGTCTTGGTAGCCCATCATGGTGCCGCGCTCGGTTAGCCAGATTTGTTGATTCCCCGATTCACGGACTTTTTGAGCCGCAAATACCATGGATTGCGGAGCCAAGAATTGGCCTTTCTTGATGTTGACCACTTTGCCTGTTTGGGCCGCAGCAACCAATAAATCAGTTTGTCGGCAGAGGAATGCCGGGATCTGCAAGACATCGACATGCGCCGCCGCCAACGCCGCTTCATCCGCAGCATGGATATCAGTCGTGGTACGCACGCCCATTTTCTCGCCCACTCGGCTTAAAATACCCAACGCCTTTTGGTCACCGATGCCGGTGAAACTATCTAAACGCGAGCGATTGGCTTTGCGGTAGGACCCCTTAAAAATGAATGGCAAGTCCAGTCTAGAACAGATGTTCCCGACTTCTTCCGCCACTTGCATGGCCAACTCTTCGCTTTCTATAGCGCATGGTCCCGCTATAATTTGCAGGCGATTACCGGCAGTCCAACCGTTGACTTCAGCAGATTGCGCAGTCCAATGCTCTTCGGGATCCGAATGGGAATTCATGGCACAAAGTTCGTGAGAACGAACGAATGGCCAACATCACAAAGCCTCGAAGCGCAAAGTCAGCCCTCGGCCAAATGCAGACGAACTTCCCCAGCCCCATGGATCCTCCAAAAACAGCATGAAAGCATGCTTTTCAGGAACCCGCCAGCGCACCCAACCAGCCGGTCGCAATCGGCCCCAGCCTCCTATAACCCCCTGAACACCGATTTGCCATTGTTGCCCGATGGCACGTCGGTAGCCCAACATGACCCGCGGCAACGGCATCCATTCTCCCACATGCAATGCAACGTCCATTCCCGAACGCGGGGAGAGTGGATATTCCACTGCCACATCCATGCGACTCGGGAGGCGTTGAACAGAAACTCCTGCGGTATCAATGGACAAAAAATCTTCACCAAACCCGGGCTCTTGAAGGGTTTCCAAACTCCAACCAGGCCCATCCCAGGCCAAACCTGTGGTTTCGATCAAGGTATCTAGGGCATATCGCCCTCCTCCACCGGGAACCACCACCCAGCCCCAATTCTTAATTTGTACATGAAAGGCAAAAGGCGCTTCTTCTCGAATAAAATGCCATTCACCATTCAATGCCAATCCAACCCCCCCACGGGCATCATATCCCGCATCGGCCCGCATGGAAGCATACAATGTATCCGTGTCTGCGTTCACTAAAAAATACCCCGTATGAATCTGGCCCTGAAGTTGCGCTCGGCGATAAACCAACCCCAACTCCAGCCGATTCTTATTGCGCCCCTCCAAACCGACAGCTGCCGTGGCCCACGCCGTGGCCCGCAACCGCGAACCGTCCAGCACGTCAAATCGACCGAGATGCCCCGCATTGCCCTTGAACACCAATTCAAAGAGTTCAGGAGTCCACCGAGCGTCCACTAGCGCTCTTGCTTGAAAAGAGCCACAAATCCGCGCTTCCGTGTCTTTCCACTTCCGATTGGAACGCCATTTCCAAATAGCTCCAGCTGAAGCGCCAAATGTCCCCATATCGCTTCCCTGACTCAAACGCGCCGCGTCAACCAATTCCCGATCAATGAAGCCGCCGCGCAGCAACAAATTGCCCAAGGTGTGATCCAACGTGTTGGAACGATGTTGCCCCCATGCCGTGATCGAATAAGGGCCCATGAATCCTTCTTCAACGGTTTCATTTTCTTGCTGAGCATGAGAATCCACACACGACAACAAGACTATCACGAGCAGACCAAACAGCTTCATATGTTGCAGCAACGCCTTCATTCGATTTCCACCAAATAGGTTCCTTCAATTCGCACTTGAATTCGCATTCGCTCCAGCCCACTGAACACCACCTCTCCTTCTGTGGACATCGAACCGGTCACATCCAAGCGACTTCCTCCATAAAGCGCTTCCGTATCCATGGGAATACGGTATTCCCAACTCGCGCTTCCTTCATCGACATCAAAGGCCGAAACAACTCCTACGACCTCGACAGGCGCAAACGATGGATCATCAAAATTCCAAATCATATCCAATCCCAAGTCCACCGGAAATCCATTGGTCACGGTGACAATCACATCACCGTCAAACTGGGGCAATGAAATGGCGGCTATTTCCAACACTTGGTTCAGTCGTAAGTTTTCAATGGTGGTCTGCAGAGGCCATTCCAAGTCTAGATGTATTTCCGGCGAGACGTGCGTGTCGAAAAAATCATTGCCGCCCGATACGTCGCCTAGCGGATTCATCTCGGCATTTCCCAAAACCGAAATGGATTCCGGCAGATAACCCAGGAGCTCAAACACGCTCGGTGATGTTTCCAAAAGATTCAATTCCCAAATGGAGGGCTCCATGCTTTCTCCCTGCCAATCCGCGCGCGAAATCATCTGCGGCACACCGAATTGCGAATGGCTCAAAGCGACACCATCGACTGCAAGGGCATCCACCGTCAATTTCAAATCCGCGCCAATGGTGTTGTGAAATGCCAGCATAGCCTTTGTCGGTTCCAACCCGATGAAACCTCCGAGAAAAATATCCGGATCAAATACGGGTTGATCGACGTCCAAATCCAACAACTCCTGGCCGAAATAACCCGACACTTGCCGGACCACGAGGTCTTGGAAATGCATGCGTACCCGAATGCTGTCAGACCCAAACACTTGAGCGGTATCGGGCATATAAGCAGGTGTTCCGATGGTCAAGGTGCTCGCAATGCGGTTGATTTCCGCACCACTAATGCCTGTCAAGTCAATCTCAGCACCCGCCAAATCAATGATGCCTGTCTCCGACTGGACTTCGCCCGACTCGGAAGGAGGCAAAAGCACATCCAGATCGACCTGCTGACTTCCAATCGTAACACTCGGGAAACCATAATGGATCTCAACATACCCATTGGTGGAGCTTTCCACAGAATAAGCAATGCGGCCTGATTCCAATCGGATGTACTTGAATTCTTGTTCGATGCCTTGAAAATCGATGTCCTCCTGCACATCCAACAACACGGTGCCTGGAGGTACTTGGAAAGGCCCTCCCACAAAATCAGGCGATAAATCCTCACTGACGATGGTATCGGGCAATTGTGTCAAGGCGTCGATGGTCCAATCTGAAATGGAACCATTGAAAGCCAACACCGCTGGCATACCCGTTTCAGTGATGAATATACTATCCGCAAACACATCGGACCAGTCCAATAAATCATCCACCAATGGCAGCGCTAAATCTACCTCCCATGAAGTCGGTTGCCGGTTGCAACCCACCCAAGTGAGAAAAACGGCAAGGCAAAGCCCAAAGAGCTGTACACCAAGCGTTCGGCTGGTACGATGAGACTTCATATGCTATTGATCACTTGCGGTTCGCTGGTACCATCAAAATCTTCATCCTAGAGATCACTTTCCACGGATCCAAACTCAGCCAGACAGCCCACGCCAAAACCACGCTACTTAAAGATACGCATTGCGGCACAAGATACAATGCCATCAAAAACAGCGGAATACTGGCAACAAGGAAGACCCATATCCATTGCCTCCAAGGCGCGTTAAGCCATCGCTTAAACCACAGAAAAGGGAGCAACGGAGACGTCCAAATCAAGTTCCAATTGGCCCATGTGTCTTGATGATCGGTATACCCCCACATCACCAATAAGAGCCAGCCCAGAATTGCTGCGGGCACTTGAATGCATTTGCCCAATCTCAATTCCCACGTAGGAATGATCGACCCTTTGCGTAATTGGAGCAAACGGCGAATAGCCCACAACAAGGTCCAAAAACCCACCAAGAAAGCCCAAATCAATGGTTGCCATAAAAACGCCAAGGACACAGTCCGGAACCACAATCGTTGACGCGGAATCAATTCCTTGGCCGCACCCGTAACCGGTTGTCCGTCCAATGTTCCCAATGGAAGTTGAGCCATCAAGCCATCGGGCAAAAAGCTCGACCCGCATGGCTGCATAACCCGATCCGAACGAGGCCCAAGAATAAAATCAATGCCCGATTCAACCCAAGGGTCACCCTGGATATATGGACGAATGGCATCGCGGTAAGTCACACCAACGGCTGGATCCAAAAGACATCCTGCATCCCAGCGATCACCCCAAGCAGCTTCCAAAACGGTTAAGACACGGGACGAACAATTATCGGAGAAGAACAGGTACGGATACACGCGGTTTTCTGGCAAATAATTCCAATCCAAATAGGCAACAACCGTTTGTACATCAGCTGCTTCCAATTCCAGTTTCTGCTCCATGATAGCCCGACCAGTGCGCAAATAATCTTGCTGGAAGCTTCCGTATTCCGAACGGGAAAGCCGGTAGTTCAAACGTCCTTTCAGAAACCGGCCGTAAAAACCTTCATCGAAAACGAACGTTCCGTAATTGTAAACGACATCCAGGGGTGGCACGTGACCCGGATCGTAAACACGCATCGCCGTATGGCCCCAAGCCGAATACAGGTCAGCTCCAGGTGAAGCCGTGAGCACAGAGACTTCCGCTTGATTGGTCCAGGGCAAGGAAGCGCTTTGCCCTTGCGCAGAGTTCTGCACCCCCAGCAACAACAGCAACATCAATTGCACCCATCCCGCTCCTTCCCAAATCCCTTTGAACCATTGCTTCGCCGGTCCGGTCAACCAGACCAATCGGTAAACCGATTCTTTTGGCGCATCAAAACGGACAACCAAATCACCTCCGTCCATTTTGATGGTCCGATGCAAAGCTCCTCCACGACGCGTATGATCGGCGAGTGCCGCAGCGGTCGCTCCTGTGCCACAACCGCGCGTTTCCGCTTCCACCCCCCGCTCATACGTCCGCATTCGTAATTGTGTGGAGTCATCGCCCAAACGTTGCTCAATGAAATTGACATTGATTCCTGCTGGTGCATATGTGGCATGGCAACGAATAGCAGATCCACATGCATGTACGTCCAACGTGTCCAAGGTGTCCGCTGCTATCCATTCCAGGTGATGAGGCGATCCTGTTTCAGCGCGCCAGGCTTCGATGCCCTCAGCGGACAATGAGGCCGTCTGCACCGGTATTTCCACTGGCATCAACTGAACGGAAGGCAAACCCAATGCATGATCCCACCGGACCGCATGGTCTCCATCGCAAGCCCTTAACCACCCTTCATCGCCCATCCAGCCTCGCTGGCGCAAAAACGCAAAGAGGGCCCGGCTGCCATTGGCACAAAACGAACGGGACCCATCGGCATTGAGATAATCCATGGACCACCCTTCAGCACAGCCCACGTCATCTAATTTGGTCAAAGGTTGAAATAAAATCAGCCCGTCAGCCCCTATGCCGGCTTGGCGATCGCACCACAATGTGGTCTCTTCAGCGGTTGGAATGGTAGCCATAGAACGGCCATCGCAAAGGATAAACTCGTTGCCAGCCCCTTCCCATTTCCAGAAAGTGAAACGCATGAAAGCGAAGGTAGCCCATCCGGACTGCGCTATCTTTACCCCACATGCCGAAAGTGAACCCTTCTTCAAACAAGTCTCGATCGGTGGAAGAATTGTTGCGCGCATTTGAGACCATGTCCACTGCGCGGGCGATGAGTGATTTGTATGAAGTTCATGCGCGGCTGACCTCCAAATATGTGCACGCATGCTCGCGTGGCCATGAAGCCATCCAATACGCGGCGGGAAGGATGTTGGAATCACACGATTTTTTAAGTGCGTATTACCGCGATGATTGCATGTTGCTTACGATGGGAATGACACCCGAGGAGCTCATGCTTCAGCTTTTTGCCAAGCGCGACGATCCATTCAGCGGAGGCCGGACTTATTACTGCCACCCTTCGCTCAATCGACCAGACATGCCGCGCATACCGCACCAAAGCAGTGCAACTGGCATGCAAGCCATTCCGGCTGCGGGAGTTGCTTTGGGCATCCAATACCGAGAATTGATGGGATTGGAACCGGACCGACCAGGCGACGCACCCGTCGTCATGTGTTCCATCGGCGACGCGGCCATGACAGAAGGTGAAGTAAGTGAAGCCCTGCACATGAGTGACTTGCGGAAGTTGCCGATTGTGTGGCTGGTCCAAGACAACGAATGGGACATTTCTGCCCACGCTTCTGAAGTCCGTTCAAGTGACGCTTCGACATTGGTCAAAGCCTTTCCCAACATCCGAGCATTTCGCGTCGATGGAACCGATACCGAAGCATGCATGGACACGCTAGATGATGCCTTTGCTCATGTCCGTGAATCACGCGGGCCTGTGTTGGTGCACGCCAACGTGCCGTTGCTCGGACATCACACGAGCGGCGTGCGGAAGGAGTGGTACCGACACGACCTCAAAGAGCACGAACAAAGAGATCCACTCCCGCATCTGACCAAACGACTGAAGTCTTTGGGAATTGACGGCGCTGAATTGGATCGCATCCAATCGGAAATCGCCGAGCGTGTCCTGGGGGAATTTGAATCCGCCCGACATGCTGAAGAGCCACGTGGGGAAGATTTGGCGGGACACGTTCTAGCTCGTACATCTGTCACAGAAGAATTGGGTGAACGCCACCCAGAAGGAGCTGAAGAAACATTGATGGTCGATTGCGCTTTGCATGCCATGCAAGAGATCTTGGCCGATCACCCAGAAGCATTGCTCTACGGACAAGATGTAGGCGGAAGGTTGGGTGGTGTATTTCGCGAAGCAGCCACCTTGGCTCAAAAATTTGGGGATGAACGGGTGTTCAACACCCCCATCCAAGAAGCATTCATTATCGGATCCACCATGGGCATGTCCGCCGCTGGCTTGCGGCCCATCGTGGAAGTTCAATTTGCCGATTACCTCTGGCCCGGATTGAATCAATTGTTTACGGAATTGAGCCGGAGCTATTTCCTTTCCAACGGACAATGGCCCGTGCATAGCGTGATCCGCGTTCCCATTGGCGCATACGGGTCTGGCGGACCTTACCACAGTTCGAGTATCGAATCGGTGCTAGCCAATATCGGAGGCATCAAGGTGGTTTACCCGTCCAACGGCGCGGACCTCAAAGGCTTGCTCAAAGCCGCTTTTTACGATCCCAATCCCGTTGTAGTGCTGGAACACAAAGGACTTTATTGGTCCAAAATCCCTGGAACGGAAGCTGCCAAATGCCCGGAACCCGACAAGGATTATGTGGTGCCCATTGGCCGTGGACGGATGATCCGGACCGTACAACCATCGAACGAAGCACTTTGCACCATTATCGCCTATGGGCGTGGGGTGTATTGGGCGCAAGAAGCTTCCCAGGGCATGGAGGATCAAATTGAAATCTTGGATTTACGTTCCATCCACCCCCTGGATTTCGAGTTAATCTCAGAGCGGGTGAACATCACCCATCGCGTGGTGATCGTCACGGAAGAACCCGCTTTCAATGGTTTTGCTCAATCCATAGCGGGCCGCATCGGTCAAGCGTTGTTCGCTTCATTGGACGCACCCATCAGCGTGGTGGGATCGATGGAAACACCGGCTATACCGCTCAATGAAAATCTAGAACAGTTTGTACTCGTAAATGCAGAAAAAGTACGAGAAGCGTTGATCCGCACGTTGTCTTATTGATCTTTCAAGCCATGACCCGAACATTTTCTTCCTTCTTGCTGATTTCATTTATCGGGATAAGCCTTGGTGCATGGAGCCAAAAGGAGGCCGCTATTCGCTGGAGTGGAACCATCACCTATGCCGCAGAGGCGACCAATGTACCACCAGAAGGGTTGGACTATTTACCGACGAGTGTGGTCTTAGAAACAGATGGGAAGAACTTTCGAATCGTTGAAACTGGAACGGATTTCGAACGGATTTGGTTGATCAACGACGAGGAAGCTCATGTTCTTTTTCATTTCCTGGGCCATGCGGTTGAATTGCTTGAAATCTGTCCAAATTCCAGGCCTGTTTCTGTCGAAAACCGAGGGGGAATGAAAGAAATCGCTGGGGTGAAAGGCGCGCTATGTCGTCGAGCAACGGGGTGGGCCGTTGAGGCCGAAACCCTAGGCGTTGCACCGTGTTTGTGGCCAACCGCTTGGATTCCCTTGCAATGCACCATCGAAGATGGAGCCGCACACTACACCTTGACCGCACAAACGATTGCCGCTGTGAATCGAAAGGATTGGCCGCGGAAGCATTTTGACATACCCACGGGCTATGAACCCGTGGATCGAATCACGTTGAGCACCCTCATTTCGAGTATTCATTAGAATTTTCAGGAGTTTGAAGAGTTGGAGTCCAACTGTTCAAATTCCGACTCGTCTAGTGAGTCCAGGATTCAGGGAAGCCCCAAATATTTGTGGACTTGCAATGAAATGCGCCAGGTGGAGTGACCCACCAAATATTCCATGATATAGGGCAACACCCGTTCGCGGCGGTCCCATTCAGGCTGCAAAAACAAGACCGTATCGGGACGAACCAACGAAGCGTGCTCCTCTCCCCATGCCAAGTCTTGGCGATTTACGACTACGATTTTTAGTTCATCTGCCAACGGAAAAACGTTGGACAATGCCGCTTTGAATCGTTTGGGAGAAAGGGTGACCCAGTCCCATTGCCCCGTAAGAGCATGAGCGCCAGAGGTTTCGATGTGGGTCTGTATCCCTGCAGCATGCAAGGCTTCGGTCAACGGTCCCAAATCATGCATAGCCGGCTCGCCTCCTGTTACCACACATATCGGAGCTTTGGATGCTTTTGCCTCTTCCGCCAACACCGCACAACTCACGGTTGGATGAGCCGAAACATCCCAACTTTCTTTGACGTCGCACCAAGCACATCCGACATCGCAGCCTCCCAATCGGATGAACCACGCCGAAGTGCCGGTATGAGCACCTTCACCTTGAACGGTCATGAACCGCTCCATAACCGGATAATGGACGTTAGACCAATCGCCCATGGAGATCAAATTCGGTGGCCGATTCAATGCGAACTGAAGCAAAATCACCTAGGCGCAAATGCACGTCTTCCGGAACTTGGATCCGGACTTCGTTGTCCACATCCGGTGAATCAAACTCAGTCCGACCAATCCACAACCCGTCCTCCGTGCGATCCACCAATACGCGTTGAACGCTGTCGATATATCGCTGATTCAATTCGTAAGAGATACCAGCCTGTTGCTCCATGACTTGCTCTACCCGACGACGCTTTACATCTTCCGGCACATCGTCGTTCATAGAATAGGCATGGGTGTTTTCTTCGTGAGAATAAGTGAAGCAACCCAAACGTTCAAAGCGGTTGCGCTCGGTCCACCGCATGAGATCTTCATGGTGCGCTTCGGTCTCTCCTGGAAAACCACAAATGAGGGTGGTCCGGATCGCAATCTCTGGAAGACGGTTGCGGATCTCTCCAATCAGTCGGTCTGTTTTTTCTTGGGTAGTCCCGCGGCGCATGGCCTTTAACATGTCGTCCGCGGAATGCTGCAACGGCATATCCAAGTAGTTGCACACGTTGGATCGTTCCGCCATCACATCCAAGACGTCCATCGGGAAACCCGTCGGAAACGCGTAATGCAAACGGATCCAATCGATGCCTTCGACATCGCTGAGACGACGCACCAATTCCGCCAACTTCCGCTCGCGGTAGATGTCCAAACCGTAATAGGTCAAATCCTGTGCAATCAAAATCAGTTCACGCACCCCATTGGCCGCCAGGCCTTTGGCTTGCAGCACCAAATCTTCCATTGGAGTGGACATGTGCTTTCCGCGCATCAAGGGGATGGCACAAAACGAACAAGGACGATCACAGCCTTCTGCAATTTTCAAATAAGCATAATGGGACGGGGTCGTAAGCAAACGTTCCCCTACCAATTCTCGTTTGTAATCTGCTTTTAAAGTCTTGAGCAAACGCGGTAAATCCCGGGTTCCAAACCACGCGTCCACCTCAGGAATCCCTTCGGATAGCTCTTCCTTGTAGCGCTCGGACAAGCAACCTGTTACATACACTCGGTCTACCAATCCCTTTTGCTTGGCTTCCGAAAAGCGGATAATGGTATCGATGCTTTCTTGCTTGGCGCTCTCGATGAATCCGCACGTATTGATGATGACAATGCCCGCATCGCCTTTGGTCGATTCGTGCTCGACATCATATTCGTTGGCCTTCAATTGCGTCATCAGCACTTCCGAGTCATAGATGTTCTTGGCACAACCCAAGGTGACGACATTGACTTTGCGCGGGGAGGTGGTACGGGTTCTCATGAGGCTTTCAACTTTCTTTTACCGACGCCAAACCATCGCTGAGTTTCTCAGGAAGCAGGCTGTCAATGAATTCCAAAACATGAAAATCCTGTAAATCTTCCATTTTCTCACCGACTCCGATGAACCGCACCGGAATGTGCAGCTGATCGGAAATGGCCAAAACGACTCCGCCCTTGGCTGTGCCGTCCAGTTTGGTCAACACCAAGCCCGTCACTTCCGTCGCTGCCATGAATTGTTTTGCTTGCTCAACTGCATTTTGTCCAGTCGAACCATCCAACACCAACAAGACCTCGTGCGGAGCGCCCGGAACAATTTTTTCCATCACTCTCCGAATTTTGGTCAACTCCTCCATCAACCCGCGTTTGTTGTGCATACGACCCGCCGTGTCAATGATGACCACCTCCGAACCACGTGAAATGGCCGCCTGCAACGTATCAAACGCCACAGAAGCCGGGTCAGCACCCATGTGCTGCGCAATGATGGGGACCTTCACCCGCTCGGACCACACCTGCAATTGCTCGATCGCAGCCGCACGAAATGTATCGGCTGCACCCAACAACACTGATTTACCCTGGGATTTAAAACGATGGGCTAGTTTGCCAATCGTCGTGGTCTTGCCCACGCCATTGACTCCAACCACCACGATGACACAAGGATTTTCTCCTTCTGCTTTTGGCAATTCGTATGCTTCATTGGTGGCGACATGATCACTTTCCACGAACAAACCCGCCATTTCTTCACGGAGCATTCCATAGAGTTCTTCCACTTCCATGTAAGCCTCAAAACGAGCGCGTTTACGCAAACGACCCAACACCTTCATGGTGGTATCAACTCCAACATCTGCAGAAATCAACGCCTCCTCCAATTCCTCCATCAGATCTTCGTCCACTCGTCGACTCCCCGTGAAGACCCGTGCCAATTTTTGAAATACGTTGGTTCGGGATTTCTCCAATCCGGAATCCAGTGTTTCCTTTTTCTTGCCGGTAAATAGCTTTTTAAAAAAACTCATAACGAGGTGATTGCAGCAATGTATTCTTAAAACAACAAAAAAGGGCCAACTCCACTAGAGCCCGACCCTTTTTTATTTTCTCAACGACACCAACATAACGTTGATCGCAGAGAATGAAAGTTGGACATCAGTCCTTGGCGAACCAAGCTTTGATTCCATCGTTGTGAACGACTTCTTCCTTGAAGGTATACGCACCCGATTTAGGGCTACGTACCATCTTAATGACTTTCGTGTGCTGCTTTCCTCCTCCAGTCTGCAGCGATGCTATTACCTTCTTTGCCATGACTCAGATTATTTTATCTCTTTGTGGAGGGTGTACTTGCGCAGCACCGGGTTGAATTTCTTGATTTCGATGCGATCGGGAGTATTCTTCCGATTTTTTGTCGTGATGTAACGAGACGTTCCGGGCATGCCAGAATTCTTATGTTCTGTGCATTCGAGAATGACTTGTACGCGGTTGCCTTTCTTGGCCATCTTTCGAGAATTGGGGTGCAAATATAGCGAATCCGCACGAGGTAACAAGGGACGAAGACAAATCCAACAAACAACCGTGGAAAAGCCTCCGCAAAGATACGTTTTCCGCACTCCATACCTGTTTAGTTTTAACGATTGCTAATGGCGAAGAAATCCACCCCCCCTGCTCCTCTTCCGCGTAACCGCCCGAAGGCCGCCACGAAGCCCCGTGACACGAAAGCCTCGAAAGCGAATCGGAAACCCGGAAAGTTCCGTGGATGGATCGAGGCGTGCCGCCGCAGATGGGCGAATCCTCGCATTCAATCAGTGGCAGGTGTCTTCGGCGTGGCTCTGGCCCTTTTCGTTGGAGGCTCGTTGATTTCAGGTTTGTTCGAAGGTGCTGCGGATTACCGCTTAGTCGCTGAAGGGTTAAACCATGAGGCGGTCGATGGCCTCGAGCCTTTTCACAATTGGCTCGGTGGGGCTGGAGCGCATTTAGCCTTTTGGTTGAGCCGACAAGGGTTGGGCATGGGTGCGTTAGCTGTGCCATTCTGGCTCTTGCTGTGGGCATGGCCCAAACTGACACAAAAGCCATTGGAGCGAGCGGGAAGAGCCTTCAGGCTTTCCCTTCTTGCCATGTTGCTTTTACCATGGATCTTGGGATTCGTAGCCCAACTCAACGGGCAACTGGTGTCCAGCAGTTGGGACCATTGGATTGGAGCTTCAGGGCATTACCTAGTTGGATTGGGGTTACTTGCCTTTGGCACGTGGGGTTCTGGGTTGATCATCGCAGCCATTGTCATGGGATTTCTCGTTTTCTACTTGCAGCCTGATTTTTCCAACTGGAAGCTCCCGCAGTGGCAAGGAGTCCGCAGTTGGTTTGCCCACGATCAAGAGTTGAGTGAAGAGGAATTGACCCATTCGGTTCCAGAAGATTCTGAATCTCCCTCTTCTCCGCCATGGATGGAAGAAACCGTTCCGCAAGAAGAGGAGGAAGAACCGGTTATGTTCAGTGATGAAGCAGATGATGTGGTAGACGAGGTGATGGACACCATGGGCATGAGTGAACCGGAAGAAGCACAGGTGGACCCACCTGAGCCGGAACCCAGCGAACCCGAATCAACCACCTCGGAGGAGGATGTCGAATTCGAAGTCCATCTTGCAGAGGATGAGGAGCAGTTGACCGAAGTTGAAATTGATCAAAAAGTACAGCAGTTTGGCGAGTACGATCCCAAACTAGATTTGAGCCGATTTGAGTTACCCAACATCGATTTGCTGGCCAAGCATGGGGATGGAAAAGTGAGGGTGTCCGAAGCTGAGCTCACCGCCAACAAAGAAAAAATCCTCGAAACATTACGCAACTTCAGCATCGAAGTATCGAGCATCAAGGCAGAAGTCGGTCCGACTGTGACACTGTATGAGATCGTCCCAGCCCCTGGAATTCGGATTTCAAAAATCAAGAACTTAGAAGACGATATCGCCCTGAGCTTAGCCGCTTTGGGCATCCGCATCATCGCCCCCATTCCTGGGCGAGGAACCATCGGTATCGAGGTTCCCAATTCCAATCCAGATGTTGTGTCGATGCGCACCTTGATTGCCTCTGACAAATTCAACAACTCCAAAGCTGCATTGCCCATTGCCATCGGCAAAACCATTTCGAACGAAACCTTGGTGTTCGATTTGACGAAAATGCCGCACTTGCTTGTGGCCGGAGCCACAGGCCAAGGTAAATCCGTTGGATTAAATGCGATGCTGATCAGCTTGCTGTACCGGAAGCATCCATCGCAATTGAAGTTTGTTTTGGTCGACCCGAAAAAAGTGGAATTGACCTTGTTCAATCACATTGAACGGCACTATTTGGCCAAGCTCCCCGATTCGGAAGAGGCCATCATCACGGACACCTCCAAGGTGGTAGCAACACTCAACTCTTTGTGCAGCGAGATGGATCAGCGTTACGACCTCTTAAAGGAGGCGCATTGCCGGAACATCGCGGAATACAACACTAAATTCATTCGCCGACGACTAAACCCTGAAGAAGGCCACAAGTACTTGCCGTACATCGTCCTCGTCGTTGATGAGTTTGCCGATTTAATCATGACGGCTGGAAAGGAAGTGGAAACACCTATTGCGCGATTGGCACAATTGGCACGGGCCATCGGCATCCATTTGATCATTGCCACCCAACGCCCTTCTGTCAACATCATCACCGGAACCATCAAAGCGAATTTTCCGGCACGGATTGCTTTTCGCGTGACATCCAAAATCGATTCTCGGACCATCCTAGATGCCGGCGGCGCAGATCAACTCATCGGGCGTGGAGACATGTTGCTGAGCACCGGCAACGAGCTTATCCGACTCCAATGCGGATTTGTAGACACCCCTGAGGTCGAGGCGATATGCTCCTTTATCGGGAGTCAGCAGGGCTATCCTGAAGCGTTCTTGTTGCCTGAATACACGGAGGAAGGCGGCGCCAGCGAGTCTGGCCACATCTCCGATGACGAGCGTGATTCCATGTTTTATGACGCCGCTAAAGTCATTGTGATGCATCAACAAGGGTCCACTTCGCTCCTGCAACGCAAGTTAAAATTGGGATACAATCGAGCCGGCCGGATCATCGATCAACTGGAGAGTGCTGGCATCATCGGACCGTTTGAAGGTTCCAAAGCTCGAAAGGTCTTGGTGCCGGATGAATCAAGTTTGGAACAGATATTGCACAAGCACGACTCATGAAGCATCTTCGCATAATGAATTCTCGATTATTTTTTCGGTCCGGTTTATTGACCTCCCTTCTTCTCATCACCCTCGGAACTCCGTGGGCACAAGACGCTGGCGCTTTGTTGAGCCGCTTGAGTGAGGAAGCCAAAGGCTATGGATCCATCGAAGCCACATACACTTCCACATTGGTAGACCGCTCCAGTGATTTCGAGGCTGAGCAGAATGGCACCATTCGCATCGACGGCGACCGGTTTCATTTGGAACTCGGAGATTACACGGTGATTTCGGATGGAACGACAGTCTGGACGTACGAAGTAGCTGTAAATGATTGCTACGTAGAAGATGCCGAAACCATCGTGGAAGACGGCATGGATCCATCCAAGCTCTTTACGATATGGGAAGATGATTTCAAAAACGAATGGAAGGGCGAGTCCATGATCCTCGGGAAGAAAGTTAGCCACATCAACCTCTATCCCACGGGCGAAAAGGAGAAGCCATTTCACACGATTCAGCTCTACATCGACGAAGTCAATTTGAGGTTGGTACGAGCCGTGGTGAAAGGACGGGAGGGTACGGACGTGACCTACGATGTGCAATCATTCAAATCCCAGGTGACAATCGACCCCTCGGCCTTCACCTTTGATGCCGCCAAGTATCCGGGTGCCAGCATCATCGACAATCGTCTCTGAGGGTCAATTCACCCAGTTTATTCCTTTTTTCAGTGCCTGCAACGTGCGCTCTTCATCCGAGCCCGCAAGCACTTCATGGTTGTATTCCCAGCGGGCCAGCGGAGGTAGGCTCATCAAAATACTTTCGGTTCTTCCATTGGAGTGCAAACCGAATCGCGTGCCGAGATCATGGACAAGATTGAACTCCACATACCGGCCTCGACGCATCAATTGCCACTCACGTTGTCGTTCATCAAATTCCAGCTCTTTCTTTTGTTCTACCAAAGGCAAGTAATTGGGCAAGAACGACCGTCCTAAGTCCTGGACGAAGGAAAACCCTTCCTGCAAATCAGTTCCCTCATAGGTGCCCAATTCATTGAAGAAGATCCCCCCCACTCCTCTCGTTTCATCGCGATGCGGTAAGAAAAAATACTCGTCAGCATAGGTTTTAAATGCCTCATACCAATCCGCATGGTAGCGGTTGCAAACGGCGCGCAATGCACGATGGAATTGAGATGCCTCAACAGGGTCAACATAATGGGGGGTGAGGTCGATGCCACCGCCAAACCACTCAGAGCCGTCATCCAAACGAAAATGCCGAATGTTCATGTGAACAATGGGGACGTGCGGATTGCATGGGTGAAGCACGAGGGATACTCCTGTGGCCTGAAAGGACCCGGACTCCGTCTTCAACTGCGCGCGAAGCGCTGGATTCGTCTCCCCATGGACGTCGCTGAAATTCACTCCACCTTTTTCCCAAACCGTTCCGTTGGCACCTGCTCTAGATCTCCCACCACCACCTCCCGGTCGGCTCCATTTATCTTCTTTCCATTGCATCGCAGGATCAAATTCTACCAGCCCTTGGTGAATTTCATCTTGCAACGTTTGGAAGAACTGCAGTACTTCCTCTCGCTTCATATCCTTTGGTTAATTTGAAATGGATACTTCATTCCATGTGCCTTGTTCCAATGCAATGATCCTCCAAGCGGTATTTCGGCATTTGTTGGCGGACTCATCCCAGATCCAGTTAAATCGTTTATTCATCAGCACTGGCAAGGCCGCCGGTGCTGGATCAATCCAATGCAAAGTCTCAATCAATGCATCGCAACACTGAATGGCGTAGGTGTCCGGGTCAGTCCCGAATGAATCACGAAAAGAAGAAACCTGCTTAGCAATCAACGAATCATTCCAATTCAACCAAGCATTGGAAGGAATCGTCCATTGGGTGCGATTGACGAAGTCCCATTCCAAGAAATCGTAATCCAATGATTTCGGGTGAGCATACAAACGCACGGGAAACGAGTCCGCCAATTGCAGTTCTGTTTGGACATAGGCCATCATCGAACGCGCCGAAGAACCCGCCGGGATGACCACGACATTCATCTTTGAAGTGTCCATCTGAGCCGTTAAACCTTCCGCAAATCGGGAAGTAGCAGGCAGGGATATCAACCCTTTTTCAGATGCCCGATGTGCCACAAAACCCGAGCGAAAAGCACGCTCCAAAGAAGCATCCTTGCCCTTGGTTTCCAGCATGAATACCGTGTCGTTTGGATGGTTGTTGGACACCAACCCTCCGAGTGCCCGCATGCCCTCTTCGGCCCGGGATTCAGCTACGACAGTATGAGCATGGCGTGTCCAAAATTGATCGGGCTGACCGGTCAAAATCCATTGGGGCGTGCTATCAGCAGCAAGCAGCGTCGCGACAGAGTCCAGTGGAGAGCGCCGGAGCGGACCAAACACCACATCTGCCCAATCCAAATCGCCTTGACTCCACATCACAACGCCCATGGAGTCCGGTTCCGTATCGACCACATGCAACTGGACATGCATTCCGGAGTCTTTCGCCATTTGAGCGCCCCATTCCAATCCGTGGATGCAAGCCAAAGCGATCTCCCTTAGCCGGGTGGTTCGAGCATCAAAGCCCCCTCCTTCAATGGTGTCCGTGGGCAATAAAAAAGGCAACATAGCCAAAACACGAACCGTATCAACTTCCAAGATTGCCGGTTGCACGAATGAAGTGAATGGCTCGTCTTGCCTGGACTGGCTTAAAAGACTCTCACGAATGCCATTCAAAACATCGGTCTGCGATTCCGCTAGTAAGCCCGGAATCCGCAAGGACATTCCGATTGCAAGCTCTTGGCCAAGACCCGGATTGACGGCTTGCAAATCTCCCTCCGAAATCCCGTATTGGCGGGCCACCCCATAAAGCGTTTCGCCCGATATGACATGGTGGTGAAAGAGTGAATCCTCCAGCCCCCAGGACGTCTCACCCGAAACATCTGGCAAGATTTTTTTGGCCGGAATCAGTATGTAATCACCAGGGCTCAGATCTTCTTTGTGATGGGGATTGGCTTCCCGCAGTTGGGTCAAGGTCAACCCATTCTGGCGTGCAATCCTTGAAAAGGTATCACCCGGAAGAACCGTATAGGTCTGTTGGGCAAACGAGTTCCCCAAAGAGCAGATCAACGCAAAAACGCCGATTGCCCAAACACGCATCCTATGTGGTTTATTTATTCCCATTCAATGGTCGCCGGTGGCTTGGAGCTAATATCGTATACAACGCGATTGACCCCACGAACCTTGTTGATGATGTCGTTGGATACCTTCGCTAAGAAATCATAAGGCAGATGACACCAGTCAGCTGTCATGCCATCCGTGGAACTCACAGCACGCAACGCAACGGCTTGTTCGTAGGTGCGTTCATCCCCCATCACGCCAACACTTTGAACTGGGAGCAGAATGGCTCCTGCTTGCCAAACTTCATCGTAAAGACCTGCGTCCCGCATGCTCTGGATCCAAATGTGGTCGACTTCTTGTAAAACACTCACTTTCTCTTCGGTGATATCCCCTAAAATCCGAATGGCCAATCCAGGTCCGGGAAACGGATGCCTGCCCAAAATTTCAGGTTTGATTCCCAATTCTTTCCCTACGCGCCGAACTTCATCCTTGAAAATCAAGCGCAAGGGCTCCACCACCTTCAACTGCATGAAATCCGGCAAGCCGCCGACGTTATGATGGCTCTTGATCGTGGCTGATGGCCCTCCTGTCGCACTAACGCTCTCGATCACATCTGGATAAATGGTTCCTTGCCCCAACCACGCCGCACCTTCTACCTCCTTGGATGCATCGTCAAAAACTTCTATAAATACACGGCCAATGGCCTTGCGCTTGGTCTCCGGATCACTTTCGCCTTTCAAGGCGGCCATGAAGCGATCCCCTGCTCGAACGCCCTTCACATTCAACCCCATGTGCTCATAATCCCGCAGCACCTGATCAAACTCATTTTTCCGCAAAAGCCCGTTATCCACAAAAATGCAATGCAATTGATTCCCGATGGCTCGCTTTAGCAACTCCGCAGCGACGGTCGAATCCACTCCGCCACTCAATCCCAAAATAACGCGATCCGATCCGATCTGTTCGCGCAACTTGAGGATGGTCTCATCTGCAAAGCTTGCCGGAGTCCAATCCCCCTTGCATCCACAAATTCCGTGAACAAAATTGCCTAGTAAAATCGGTCCTTCCTTGCTATGCCAAACCTCCGGATGAAACTGAATACCCCAAACTGGTCTGTTCACATCTCGAAACCCGGCAAACTCTACATCGTGCGTGCTGCAGATGGTTTCAAATTGAGATCCAATGGACAAGATGGTGTCTCCATGGCTCATCCACACGTGGGATTCCGCGCTCATCCCTTTCAATAAGGGATCAGACTGATCCAGTGACGCCAAGTGAGCCCGACCATATTCGCGGGAGTCTGAGGCCTCCACAACACCCCCGTGTGTTTGTGCCAGGTACTGCGCTCCAAAACAGATTCCCAGCACCGGGACCGCTCCCAAAAGAGACGATAAATCCGGACTCGGGGCGTTTTCCTCCCGCACACTAAATGGAGAGCCGCTTAAAATGACCCCGGAAATATCTGGAGATAAGCCATCGAATGCGTGCCAAGGAATGATTTCCGAATACACGTTCAATTCTCTGACCCTTCGCGCGATGAGTTGGGTATATTGGGATCCGAAGTCCAGGATCAAAATGCGCTGGTGCTGCATGGGGTGACAATTGTGCGACGCGAAGTTAGCAACCACTTTCTTGGAAGTATCGGACGAATTGCAGGTATTTTTGCACCATGCTACTCAAGAATCTCCACGATAAGCGAATCATTTTGGCCAGTCAGTCGCCCCGTCGTCAAGAATTGGTTCGCGGTTTGGAAATTGAACCGGTCATAATCGTCCGTGAGGTCGACGAATCCTATCCAGAATCGGTTCGGGGAGTGGAAGTTGCCGCATACGTTTCCCAAAAGAAGGCGGAAGCCTATTGGAACGATTTGGAAGACAATGACGTACTCATCACAGGGGATACGGTGGTGGTTTTGGGAGATCGCATCCTAGAAAAACCGAGGAACGCTGAAGAGGCCCGTGGGATGCTCAGAGACCTAAGCGGAAAAACCCATACCGTGGCATCAGGAATCGCAGTATCCACTTTGAAAACGGGCATTCAAGTCCGGCTCGACACGTGCCAAGTGACATTTTCAGAGCTTTCAGATGAATTCATAGCGCACTATGTCGACGTTTACTCGCCACTGGATAAAGCCGGTGCGTATGGCGTACAAGACTTGATGGGTTTTGCCGGTGTTGAGCGCATGGAGGGCTCATATTTTACGGTGATGGGGCTTCCCACCCGAATCCTCTACGAACTGTTGTCCGAGGTTTAACCGACAGCGGTGATCAGAGGCGATTGCCCACGTACTGCATGCATTTCTCCCAACGCAATCGCTGAAACTCCCTGACTGCGGAGCAATTGTTCGACTGCATCTGCGGATTTGGGATCAACCGAAACCAATAACCCACCACTGGTCTGAGGGTCACACAAGACATCGCGGTAAAACCCCTCCAAAGCATTGACGTGGTGACCGTAACTCGCCCAATTCCGTTTGCTTCCACCTGGAACACATCCCTTTTCGTGATAGTCCCGCAAGCGCCCCTCCGCCAACAAAGGCACGCGTTGCACATTTACTTGGGCTTCCAATCCCGCTCCTTCGCACATTTCCACCAAATGTCCAAGCAAACCAAATCCCGTTACATCGGTCATGGCATGCACCCCTTCGTGTACAGAAAGCTCCGCACCGATACGATTCAATGCCTGCATCGATTGTACAGCCCGTTCCAAATCTTCGGCCTCAACCAAGCCTTTTTTCTGTGCCGTGGTGACCATCCCCACCCCGAGTGGCTTCGTGAGGTACAACAGATCTCCGGCTTGGGCGGTGTGATTCGCTTTGAGGCGGTCCAACGGAACCCGACCCGTCACCGCCAACCCGAAAATGGGTTCTGGGCTGTCGATGCTGTGTCCCCCAGCGAGAGGGATACCGGCTTCTGAGCATATGCTACGACCACCGTCCAACACCTCACTTGCAGCCGCTTCAGGGATTTTCCCAAGAGGCCACCCCAAGATAGCAATCGCCATCAAAGGCGTTCCTCCCATAGCATAAACATCACTGATTGCATTGGCCGCTGCGATGCGTCCGAAGGTTCGCGGGTCGTCCACAATGGGCATGAAAAAGTCAGTCGTTGAAATGATGCCCGTTCCGTCACCCAAATCCATCACCGCAGCATCGTCCTTGGTGTCGTTTCCCACCAACAAAGTTGGAAACTTTTCGGTGCGATCAACACCTGATAAAATCTCATGCAACACAGCCGGGGAAAGCTTGCAGCCACAACCCGCGCCGTGAGAAAATTGAGTCAATCGAATGGGTTCCATGGGTTCAGATGATTAGGGAGTTGACGAAGCAATCAATTCACGTGCAATTTGGTCAAAGGTCTTGCCTTTTCCAGAAAATGCTATTCGATGATCACGCTGAAAACGCGTTAATGTGTGGCCGTACAGATTATCATAATAGCCCAAACCGATGCCTGCAGCAGTGCGTAAATCATCTTTATTCAAGGCCGAAATAGCGCGCTGGCATGCAGCTCCCCCCAGCTTTTCACGGATACGCAAAAAAGCCGCTTTCAGCGCCTCGCGATCTGCTTCCCCGTAAATGCAGCATAGTTCGTCTACGCGTTCTTCTGAAGTGCGCTGTACTTCCCACAAAGGAGCACCGCTCATAATTTGAAAAAGTTCTTCCGGAATATGTACGGTACCTATGACACGGCTTTCGTCCTCTACCCATACGGGCGCAGTGGAGTCCATCCCATGCACTGCGTTATGACAATCGTTGCAAAACTGTTCCGATGTAGGCTGTTCATGCCGATCCAAGTTGCCAAATGCAGACCCCAAATGATCGGCCAGCCCTTCCAAATCCAACACCTGCGCCCCCTGAGCAACCATGGCATGGAGAATGGTCGTCTTCCCGACTCCGGTCATGCCACCGATGACACGAAGATTGGAAATGGAACTGAGTTCTGCCCGTGACCATTGGCGGTATGCCTTGTACCCACCAATCAATTTGACCACCGGTATGCCTTCGGATTCCAAGAGCCACGCGACAGCACCTGAGCGCATGCCGCCTCGCCAGCAATGGATGATTAACGGTTGCAATTCTTCCTGGCTTTCGTACATCGCACGGGATCGCTCCACAAAACTCTCCATTTTGGGGGTGACCAATTCCAAACCGTGCTCGACCGCTACTTCTTCACCTTGATGCTTGTAAAGTGTTCCAATCACCGCACGTTCACCATCATCAAAAAGGGGGAAAACCCGAGCTCCCGGAATATGACCTTTGCCGAATTCACCCGGAGAACGGGTATCGAGAATGACTCGATTTGATTCGTAAATCCAAGGCCCCACTTCCCATTGATGTACCGGTTCTCGCTGCATGGATCAACGGATCACCAAACGTTTGGGTGTCAGTCCTTGGACTTGAAGTACATACCAGCCCGATGCCAGATCCAACACCCATTGTTCACGCGGATGGCGGATGGTTCCTGACCGCACCAATCGACCGGTCTGATCGACCATTTTGTATGCAGAACCCACGGCTTGCGAAGGAACAAGAATGGCCACTTCACCTGAAGTGGGGTTGGGGAACACGTGCCATGCCGCCACTTCAACATCATCCATTCCGACCGGAGAACCAACAGCAATGTTGTCGATCCAGGTGTGGTTGCCATAGCCCCCAACATTCACAAATGCCAACTCCAAACAGGACACACCCGACTGCCAATCTTCCGGAAAGGCTACTTCGTTCGTTTGCCAAACGATGGTTCCCTCGGTATCATACCAAAACCACATATAGCAATCGGGAACGGCTAAATCTGCCCCGTAGGCAGACCACAAAACGGTCCAATCTTCTGTTCCACCCGGTCGTCCCCAAACTTCCAAACCATCGATGTAATCCGCGTACTTCTGATGGGCGACATCGAACGAGAAACCCGTCATGCCCGTGGGGTCAAATGCCGGAGTAATCAAGCGATCCATGGCCCCTTGCGTATCCACCCAATAATTCGGGAATTGCGCCACGCCATTGGTCCCATCGTTCAAATCCCATGCATGTTCCCATGCATGACCCGGTGTTTCAAGGCGCCAATAAGGAGGCGGGAATAAATCTCCATCAAAGTCTTCTATGAATCCGCCTTCAGAAACGACAGGTACGTCCACGACTTCAATCATGCCTGACCAAGTCCATGCATCGGAAGTGCCTTCCGCATCAGTCACGGTCAACGTGACGTCGTGATTCCCCACATTTTCGTACAAAACCGACACGTCCAATCCCGACGCAGTGGACGGCGCGCCACCCGGAAATTCCCATGCATAGGTAGTCCCCTCACATGGCGCAACGGATACATCTACAAAACGCACAGGATCAACGGAACATGGAGAAGCCAAATTGATTTGGGTGCGATCGGCCATGAAGCCTGCCAGCAATTCAGATGGCGCATAGAATTCCGCTTGATGAACACCTCGAGTACCCGCAGTCCGGATTTGACCACCGCAGTAATCCGGCTGAAGAAACGTGCAAACATTGATGGCGGGTAACCCCGTATTGTAAAGCAACCAATCATCCATGGCATCATCCCGGTAATAAACGGCTTGCGTTGTGCCGATGTACACACCGCCTTCACTTCCGCGTTGGTGCGCAATGCTGATGACGCGTTCGCCTGAAATGGTCGATGTTGTTTGATTCTGCCAAGTCTCTCCTGCATCCGTTGTTTCGAATACTTTATAGCCGCTCTGTGTTCCCGTTAAGATGCACCAAGCCCGATCTGGGTTGGTAGCGTCGACATCCAAGTAAATGGGTTTGTTGTTGTTGTTTCCATTTTCCGTGAAGGAAAGGGATGCCAAATCCCAGGTCGATCCGCCATCACTGGTCCGGTGAATGCGCCAAACCGAACCCGATTGCTTGTGCGACACATACATCCGTTGTGGATCTCGAGGACTGACTTTGACTGAAATAATTTTATCTCCTCCAAAATCATGCACCAAGGTCCACGACGCACCGCCGTCTTCGGTACGCCACAATTCAGACCCGACCGGGCTGTACATGCATTGAAAACAGCGGGGATCCCATTCGAGATTGCCGTATTCACCCAAATAGTATGACGTATTCGGCTTCTTGCTGCCATCAAAGGGCAAGCCTGAAATGCGCTCGAAGCGGTCTTCAGAGAAGCGGAATGCTCCGCCGTCATGGTAACCAATGGTGGGATCGCCTGGATTGATGAACCCGCGGTAATTGTCACCCGCCAATTCAGCCAGCCATCCTCCCGTAGAATCATCCTCTGCTCCCCAATGGTACAATGAACCGTTGCGGATCAATGTGCCGTTGTGGTAGGTGCCGCCAACCATGACATCCGGTCCGTGCCAACCAGCTTGCCAACCCCAAAAATCTGTTCCATGAATACCATACATGCGCGGTTCCATGTGGTCGCCTTCATCTGCCGAGTAATGCAATCCTCCATCACTCGCCACCCACAAGTCGACCGTCCCATCCGTCCTGGTGAAAAACTTGATGTCATGCACGTCGGCATGGGTATATCGATCGTGCGTGAATTCTCCTGCCCAAGTCACCCAATGCGCATTGATTGACCAATCCGCTCCCCCATCCAGCGTCCTCCAAACGCAAATTCCCGCGGCAAATTGGCGGTCGGCATCGGTGGGACTCACGTCCAAAGCCAGATCATAATAATATTGTCCGCCATCACCCGTTCCATCTTCGCTCCATCCAAGGATATTGGGATTTACGCCCGCTTCCCACGGACCTCCTGGGCCATCCCCACAACAAGCGAATTCAAATGACAAACCGGCATCCTCACTCACGTAATGGCCATACAAGCCGCCTCCATCTGCGGTTGAGCCCGAAGCTAAAATCACCACGCGATCAGGTGCCGCTGCTGTAACAGCCATCTCACAACGTTTTTGCGCGTCGTCCGGCCCAATGGAAGGCCAACCGGCAGCACCCGCGGTAAATGTCAAACCACCGTCTTCTGAGCGTTTAAAAACGGTGCTGTCACCCAAACGTTGGATGGCATAAAGAATGCTCGGATTGGTCGGATGAAAAACAAGCTCCATGAATTCCCCCGAAGTGACTTGTTCCATAGTTATGCCATTGTCAACAGTGCGCCAAAGCCCATGGTTGGTGGCAGCAAATAGCGAACCTGTTCCAGAGGAGTCTGCCGGAGAGGTGATGACATCCCGGTACCAGCGGTTGACAGATTGGTATGCCGCATCGCCACAAAGGACCCAATCAAAACCACCGTTTTCGGTGCGCCAAAGCTGACCCGATCCGGATCCGATCCAAACTATTTGCGGGTCATTCGGATGGATGGAAATGCTGTACACACTTGTCAATGGTAAATCCCGGGTCATTAAATTCCAATGCAGGCCATGATCGACGGATTTCCATGCCCCCGCTGTGGCCGTTCCGCACCAAACAGTGGTGTGGTCCGAGGCCGATTGCTCAACGGTATAAACGTGGCAAGCTCCCGGACTTTGGACTTGAAATTCCATCGCAACTTCGGGATCGTAACTCCAAGGCCCCATTTCTTTCCAAGCGCCAGAAAGTCGCTGCGATGCCGCGGCATGTTGCGCGCGATATTCGTCCGTCACAGCTGGTGCAGGCAAATCCGCATTCCGCATCCAGCGCTTATAATACTGAGTGTCTCGATTTTTCGTAAATGTGTTTTCCTTGTAATGGCTTTCATAAGCCTCTCGAACCGCTGCTTGGTCGGGTGAGTCGGAATACATCAATTGAATCCATAAAGCGTCTTGGGAAGAAGCTTTGTATGGAGTTTGCGGCACGTGCTGGCTCCATGCCGTGCCAAATAGCACCAAAAGCATACCAGCGATGAATGATTGTCGAAGCATGCACAAAAGTAAGTTGCAGAGCGCCGCTGCATCAAAAAAGAAAGGGCCGCCTTGGTCGGGCAGCCCTTTCGTGGGTTAAGTGATATTGGAAGGTTGGTCCAATGTTTTTTTTAATGCTTATTCCGCACCGCATTCCATTCCGTAGAACTGGAAGAATGTCAAGAGGTCACTGACGTCGACAAATCCATCGTAGTTGATGTCGCCTGGGCAAGCATCCGGATAATCGCAACCGCCTGGGAAGTTGGCTGATTCATCGTAGTTCAATCCGTCAGGGTCCATGCAACCTACATTGAGACAGCTTCCATCATCAACGGTCGCTCCATCGTCGTAGTTGGCTGCGGTATCATCCATGCAACCTGCATACACACAACTTCCATCATCCACCGTAGCGTCTGGGTTGAAGTTGTCCGCATCGAGGTAGGTACATCCACCGTACAAACAGCTCCCGTTATCGGTTACCGCATTTTCATTGTAGTTAAATGCCGCGGCATCAGTACATCCCTGTGATGGGAATTCACATGAGCCATCGTCGTAGGTAGATGCAGGATCGAAGTTGCTCGCATCAGCGTACCAGCATCCAGCTACAATGCATGAGCCATCATCCAAGTTCGCTCCAACATTATAGTTATCTGCATCAGGGTTGGTACAGCCTGTGTATGCACACAAGACTTCTTGATCACCTGTATTGGCCTGAGCATTGTAGTTTGATGCAAGTTCATCCATGCAACCACTGTAAAGACACAGCGCATCCTGATCACCCGTGTTGGCTTGGGCATCGTAGTTATCCGCTTCAACATCCATACAACCTGTGTACAGGCAAGATTCGTCATCTACGTTTGCTCCTGCATCGTAGTTGTCTGCTGTCTCATCC
>JAPKCA010000018.1 GCA_028823145.1 Flavobacteriales bacterium | reverse complement strand
TCTCATCCATACAACCTGAGTATTCACAAAGTGCAGCTTGGTCGCCCGTGTTGGCCCCTGCATCGTAGTTGTCTGCTTCAGCATCCATGCATCCAGAGTACAAGCAAGACCCGTCTTCCAAGTTGGCCCCTGCATCGTAGTTGTCTGCTTCAGCATCCATACAACCTGAGTACAAGCAAGATTCGTCATCTACGTTTGCTCCTGCATCGTAGTTGTCTGCTGTCTCATCCATACAACCTGAGTATTCACAAAGTGCAGCTTGGTCGCCCGTGTTGGCTCCAGCATCGTAGTTGTCTGCTTCAGCATCCATACATCCAGAGTACAAGCAAGACCCGTCTTCCAAGTTGGCTCCGGCATCGTAGTTGTCAGCTGCAGCATCCATACATCCTTGATACAAACACGAATCATCTTCGACGTTTGCGCCAGCATCATAGTTGAAAGCTGTCTCATCCATACATCCCAAGTATTCGCAAAGCGCTTCTTGGTCGCCCGCGTTGGCTCCGGGATCGTAGTTGTCTGCTTCAGCATCCATGCATCCAGAGTACAAGCATGACCCGTCTTCTACATTCGCTTCACCGTCGTAGTTGTCTGCGGTCTCGTCCATGCAACCGAAGTATTCACACAATGCCTCTTGGTCGCCGGTGTTGGCCATGTCGTAATAGTTATCGGCTTCGGCATCCATGCAACCTGTATACAAGCAGCTGCCGTCATTCAGATTGGCACCTGAATAATAGTTGTCGGCTGCCTCATCAGTACACCCGTCATAAATGCAGGTCATGTCATCAAAACTCGCCGTGCTATCATAGTTCGAAGCTGACGAATCCATACATCCCCCCGCAATTGGAGGCATGGTGAGCTCGATGTCCGTAAATTCTTGCATCTCATCATTGACATTTTGGAAACGAATGTTGTACCGTAAGAATACCACACCGCTCGTGGTAAATTGTCCCAACAACAGCTTGCCATCGTCATCCGGCATGCCTTGGGTATCTGAAGACCCTTCATTCAAGAAGATCTGCGCACCTGCCGGCGAGTCAATGATTAAATCATTCCCTGCATTGAAATCTGGGAGGTACAAGTACATGTTTTCCTGAGCCAACGCATTGTAATCACCAGGGGCTGCTCCAATGGTCAGCCAAGAATCAAATTCCAATTCTGGAAAGTATCCAAAGAAACCCGGGTTGATATTGCCACCGAAATCAGCTCCAAGAGGGTGCTGGTAGAAATCGCCCGTGCTCATGGTCAACCATGGGTTGTCGCTATTTCCAAACAAAGAGGTCATGTCCACAACCGCTTCAGGGTTGAAATTGGCATACAAACGGTATGTCGCATCCGTTCCAATGGTGTTTTCTCCAACCACTTCATAAGACATGCCCAAGAAGGTTTGGTCACCCCATTCGCATGAACCGTCATCATTGGTAGCCAATGGATTGTAGTTGTTGGCTGACTCTGAGGCACAGCCCGAAACTTCAGCACATTCATCTACACCATCGCCTTCGTAATCTCCGTTGCAATTGCCGTCGCAATCCGAATACGGAGCAGGATACGTGCACAATTCCGCGACACCTAAATCCGCCGTTGGCTCATAATTGCAAGCCAACTCATCAAAACAACCCGCATAAATGCAGCTGCCATCATCATCCGTTGCATCCGCATTGTAGTTCCACGCATCTTCGAGGGTACATCCGGCCAATTCTTCTGCATCGCAGACGTCATCTCCGTCCACATCTTCTAAGCAGACACCGTCACAATCGCGAAAATCTGAATCGTAGAAGCAGGTGCCATCATCATCCGTTGCATTCAAATCATAGTTGCAAGCTTCAGAATCCGTGCATCCTACACCGAAAGTCGGGAACACCATGTTCAAATCTGTCGCATAAAAGCTCTCTTGCAACACATCACGGAACTGTAAATTAAACTTGACCGAGACCACACCACTCGTGGTAAACTGGCCCAATAGCATTTGCCCGTTGACCGGGTATGACAGTTCGCTAGCTCCTTCTCCAGGGATGTAGTACAAGCTGGCTCCAATGACGGTATTGACCAATACGTCGGCACCTGTCTCTTCAAAGTCTGTAAAGAATGCCGCCAAACCAATAGACTGAAGGTCGACCGGTGAGCCTGGAATTCCTCCCAAAGCCAACCATGAGTCATACTCCAAGTCAGGAAAGAAAGCGAAGAAAGCAGGGTTGATACTCTGCGCCAACAATGCTCCATTCGGATCCTGGTGGAACGGTTCGGTTGACGAAATGCTCCAGTTGTCATCTGCTGTACCATAGCAAGCCGTGACCTGGATATCATCTCCGCTAAAGTTGGCATACAGGCGATACGTCGAAGTTCCTTCAATCAAATCATGCCCAATCAATTCGTATGAAAGTCCGGTGAACATGCCATCAGGCCATTCACACGTGCCATCATCATCGGTGGCCGTGTCGTTGAAGTTGTTGGCAGAAGTGGATGTACAACCCGCAACTTCATTTGAATTGCAAACGCCATCACCATCAAAATCATTCAAGCAATCGCCAGAGCAATCAGACCCTTCTTCCGCATATGCACACGATCCGTTATCATCCGTGGCCGCGCTGTTGTAATTGCAGGCAGACTCATCTGAGCAACCCTCAATTTCAAAGGCGTCGCATACTCCGTCACTATCCGAATCCACCAGACAATCACCATCGCAATCATATCCTTCAGCTGGGCTGTTTCCATCGCAATCGCAATCGCCTTCAGCAATTCCGCCACCACCGCAAACACCGCACTCGTCGTTCACCTCACATGAGCCATCATCCTCTGTAGCGGTCGCATCGTAGTTGCAGGCCACTTCGTCCATACAACCCATAATAATAATCGGACAAGTCGCTTCACATGATCCAGCGCAATAGGCAATGGTCAATGCTTCTGTTCCTACGGAAGCTCCATAGTTGCCACCGCCTTCTCCCAATGGAAGATCCGGATTCGTGCTACATGCTTCAGGAGCATTGAACACTGGTCCCCATCCGCTCCAGCCATCTAATGGCCCAGTTACGGCAATAACAAATTCAAAATCAATGTTCTGTTCAAACGGTGCCGATCCTGTGAAAATGCCATCCCCATCAAGATCCTCCAAGGTCACGCCCCAGCCAGACCAGCCATTCCAGCTACCATTGACAACCACGTTGTCGTAATCAGCATTTGGATAATCCGAACCATTCATGTCGATTTCAAACGAGACTTCCGAGAAAAACTCTTGGTCCGCGCATGCGGTACATGATCCATACGTATCATTCGATGTAGACCCTGCTGCAATCAAGCGGTTGGCATACGTGCTATAATCCGTCACCGGAGCACACGAGGCACCGTTGGCCATATCATCAACCAAGTCCTCTTGGTTGGCCCAGTTGTCCACCATGTACTTGTATTCAACCACTTCACTCGGCAATTCAATCGTTACAGAATAAATCAAATCTCCATCTGTATCGGTCAAATCATTCCAACCTGCCGATCCACACCAGTCACAAATTGGACCGGTCAAATGAACCGTTGTAAAATCTACACCAGCACAGGACATGTCCACATTGAACACGGTCGAATACAAGCAAGAATCGTCATCATCTGTAGCACTTTCATCGTAGTTCGATGCATCTGAATCCGAACATCCTAGAATTTCAAATGCATCACAGATGCCGTCGTTGTCCGCATCCGCAAGGCAATCTCCACTGCAATCATATCCCTCATCCGGGACCGTCCCTTCACAATCACACGTACCCTCTGGAAAGCCATCGCCTCCACAAACACCACACGCATCCAATACATTTCCATCGCAATCGCAATCGCCATCGGCTATGCCATCACCACCGCAATCACCACATTCGTCCAACACATCGCATGTTCCCTCTACCGTGGCAGCTGGGTCATAGTTGCAGGCCGTTTCATCCATGCAACCTGTTATGTCCGAAGAACTGTTTGATGTATCTAATAGAATGCCGGTCACAGCAGTTGAAACTCCTGCTTCATTTCGCCACTGGATGTTCCAATCGCACCATACGTTTCCAATATCACCCCCTTCTTCATCAGCTACTGTTAGTTGCGCGAGAAGAACTTTTCCATCCTCGCCTGCCAGAGCATCTAGATTTGAACCGGGGATTACATACCAACTTCCGCCGGTTTCTCCATTCAAAATAAATCCATCACCTGCATTAAAGGCATCAAAGGCTTCACCCATACCAATGCTCGAAACAGGACCACCACTGGAATCTTCCGGACCAACGGTCAACCAACTATCGTAAGCCAATTCAGGCACGACCGCTATGAAAAACGGAGCTATCCCTGTAGCCAAATCCGCGCCAGCTTCATGGTGCCAAAAACTTGTTGTAACTCCCAGTTCCAAATCGACAGCACCTATTTCCGCAGTTCCGATGGAATACACCGCAATGCATTCATCCGTGGGATCAGCGAAAGTGGCATAAATTCGGTATGTGGTGCCAAATTCTGTCGTGGCATATACCTCGCTCTCCAAACCCAAAAACTGAGCAAAGCTAGATGCTGTCAGCAAAAGTGTAGAGGCCGAAAGCAGGCAAAGCTGCTTCAAATTAGTTGTGATTTTTGAATACTTCATCGGGAATACAATCCAATTCAGTATTAAATATAGCAAATTTATCAACGTAATATTGGAATACGTCGAATTATTTTTGCGGTATGACGCTGGATAATGAACCATTTTAACTGGATTGAGAGATTTAGGCGCTCTCCGGCATACGCCATGAATGGAGCGAGGGTTGCATTTTTCCTCCATTAAAAAGCACATTTCCATCTGCAACCACTTAAATTTCGCTTTCAACCAATTGCTTAAGACCATGCGATATCATTCCGAATTTCTGCGGAGTTGGGCTATTTATTTGCCTTTTATCTTGGGCATGATGATACCGTCTACTGGATTTACTCAAACTGGTTGCATCGAGCCTGAAAGCCCTGTTGCATTGACGCAGATTACGAATCAAACTCCACCTTGTTGGCCCACAAAAAATCCAGATTCTGCATTGCTGCTGCAATGGAACCCTTTTGTATTTCAGTTGCTTCGGAGCATGCGAGCCGACCGATTTGAGTGGCCCGTTTCTTTCCCAAATGGAGAACACATGGTACTGGAACTGGAACGATTCGAAGCATACACATCGGATTTAGAAGTAGGGCACATGACACGTTCTGGTGTCCGGACTGAATTGTACCAACCCACATTGCTCACGTATCGTTTTGTCACCGCAGGAGTCCGTGGGACGCTCGTATTAATGGAGGACCACATGGCCGGCGTGATCCGGTGGGAAGGTGTGCAATATGAACTGACACCGCTCGACTGCAAAGAAGTCACTCCAGGATTGTATGTACTGCTTGATGTTGCAGACGCCATCATCGAAACACCCTTTGCATGCGGAACGGATGATTTGGATGCCATGCACATGCCACACTCTCCGGCACCTCAGTCTCAAAGAAACACCCTGACCGAATGTGTCGAAGTTGCGCTTGACATCGACTACTACACTTACACCACTTTTGGAAGTGATTGCAATCAAACCGTAGAATGGGCTTTGGCGTTGTTGGCTGGAGTCAACGAAATTTACGAAGGGGAATTGGACAACCTCATCACCTTGAGTGCCTCGTATATCAATGTCTGGGAAGAGTCGGATCCATATGCATCATATGTAGGAAATGCCGGAGGCATGCTCGACGCATTTCGAGCGGAATGGATGTCCAACCCTGAATTGAGCAACCGCCCACGGGATTTGATTCATTTGTTGACTCGGCGCTCAGACACAGGAACAGGTGGCATTGCATACCTCAACGTCAATTGCAACAACTCCTATGCTGCAGGCTTTAGCTCTGCTTTGAGCAATTCCACGAGTTACAACATCACGAACTACAGCTGGAACCTCCAGGTCGTTGCCCATGAATTGGGCCACAACTTTGGATCTAACCATACGCATTGGTGCGGGTGGCCAGGGGGTCCAATCGATAATTGCTACGATTTGGAAGGATCGTGCGGTGGTTATGTGGACAATCCGACTCCCCAAGTCGGAACCATTATGAGTTACTGCCACGCCGTGAGCGGGGGGTCGGTCAATTTAGAATTTCACCCCACCGTGGAATCTTTTGCCCTCATCCCATTGATCAATGGTCAAGGCAATTGCTATGACACTTGCGATGAATTTGCCACCAGTTGTGGTTATTACGGATGCACTCTCCCGTTTTATTGCAACTACGACCCCGAGGCTCAAATCAATGATGGATCCTGCACGTCAGAAGATTCATGCGGAGTCTGTGGCGGGGACGGCACGAGTTGCATTGGATGCACAGACCCAATTGCTTGCAATTATTTAATTGGATCGTTGGTCGATGATGGGAGTTGCTTTTACTCTCCGTCGGGAGGGGCATGCAATTGCGAAGCCGTGATTCCGCTGGAAGGTGAATTGGGCCCAGGAGAAACTGTTTCCATTGCCGTCAGCGGATTTGGTTATGTGGCCGCAGCGACGGTGTATTTGGACTTCAACAACACCCATAGCGACGGAACCCGAGCCAGTGATTTGACGGTCATCGTTGAATCTCCCGATGGCAATTGCAGGCAAATCGGTGGATTCGATGTGGATTTTGGTTGCAACAGCAGCGGTTTTTGGCCTACGTCATGGCAATCCACCGAATCTGGGTCATATGTTGGTGCTGCTACGATTGGAAATGCCCCAGAAGGAATTGGCACATGGTTTATTCGCATCGGAAATGGGTGGAGTGGTTCGCAAGGAGCACATTTCAGTGCCAACATTTCATTGTGGGATTTATGCTTGGACATAGACCCTGCCGGATGCATGGACCCCGAAGCGTGCAATTACAATCCTTCCGCTACCCAGGATGACGGCTCGTGCGATTTTGAATCGTGCTATGGTTGCAACGATGCCAACGCGTGCAATTACCAGCCGGGTGTAACTCAAAATGATGGGTCCTGTGAATTCACTAGCTGCGAGGGGTGCATGGAGCCGTCAGCTTGCAATTACGATTTAAACGCAACCATTGCTGATGAGAGTTGTGAATTTGTCACCTGTGCCGGATGCACCGCATTGGATGCGTGCAATTACGATCCCGCAGCAACGATGGAAGATGGAAGTTGCGACTATGATTGCATCGAATGTTCAGCGGATCTGGATGGTGATGGAGCCATTACCGTCAGTGATATCCTTCTGCTCCTTTCTGACTTTGGTTGTGACATTCCTCCATGCATTGGTGATGCGAATGGAGATGGGGCAACGAATGTGGGCGATTTACTCATCCTACTCAGTGAGTTTGGAGAAACCTGTGTTCCATGAGAAACTTTGAGCTCATCCTTCTTGCTGTGGTTATAGGGACCGGATCCTTGACCAATTGCACCAACCCTGGACAAGCTGCCGCTTCTTCCGAACCATTCGTTGTCCATGAATGGGCCGGGACTTGGAAAGGAGTGCAACCGGAATATCCCATGCGTGATGGAGATGGAAAGGTGATTGTCATCCAAGGACAAAATGCGCGGGTCGTGGAAAGCAACTTTCAATTTGAAGTTTCAGCGGATGGATCGGTGCACTTAATGCAATCATCCAACGACGGGCGGGTTATGGAATTTAGCGGAAGATGGAAGGGACAGGGAACGAGCCCTGTATTGCAAGGTATCCTATGTGACATGACGGCCTCATCAGGTGCTTATCGGCAATATGCGTTGATGGCCGATTCCAGCAAACGGATGGTCATGTGCTATGGAACGTCCCGAGAACCTCTTTTTGAGGTGATCTGGAGCCCTTAATCAATTTGGGCCTCAACCCCGAGGATGAACTCCGCCACTCCGTTCATGAACGTGGCACGGTCATCCCACATGCACATATGTGACCCTGCTATGCACGTGAGGCTCTGCCCGTTTTGGACCAGATCCGCCTGACGAGCCATTGCTTTCGGGTCCATCGTGTCATGGGTAGCTCCAACCATAAGAGTCGGAACAGCGATCTCCGGCAATCGATCTGTGATGTCCCATTCGATGAGACGTCCTCCAACTTTGAATTCGCTGGGTCCTTGCATCAAATCATAGAGGGGATAATTGAGCTTCGCAAAGGACGTTTCGACCTCCGGAGGCCATGTTTCCAACCGACAGATGTGTTTGTTGTAAAATTCGAGTTGAACCAAATCGAGGTACACCGGGTTTTGCAAATCGCCTTCAGCCTCGAAAGCCGCTAAGCTGTCCAAGAGTGATGGGCGCATCTGAGGGCGCAAAACGTTCTCGTTGTATGCCGCATATTCTGGAATACTGGAAACCATGTTGCATACAATCAGACCGTTCAGATTTTCAGGATAACGCAAGGCGTACTCCATGGCCAAAATTCCTCCCCAACTATTGCCCAATAAGTAAAAATTCGAAGCATCATACCCCAAAGCCTGCCGCACCTGATCCACTTCTTCCACCCAACGGTCTATATTCCAAATATCTTCCACTGGCTGATCGCTAAAAAAGGATCCCAACTGATCGTACATGACCACCTCAAACCCCTGCTGAATGGGCAAGTCATAGGCAATGGAAAGCAGGTATTCATGGGTTGCCGCAGGACCGCCATGCAAGGTCAAAATGCAAACATCTGGATGATCCCCAAACGTTTGTGTGAACACCTTGTACCCATTGGACAGTTCGATCCGGCGAGCACCGGGCTCAGCCCATTTGGCTTCTCGTTCTGCCTGCTGGTCCTCCGTAAAAGACATGGCGTAAATGGAAGATGGCGGTGTTGCTTCTTGATTGGAATCCGTGCTTGGCGAAGAGCATCCAACAATGAGCAACAGCCCCATAGACCAAAGATTACCTCGAAAGGGCTTCATGCAATCAATATAGCATTCCATACTCCAATGTTTTACGTGCATTCTTTATTTTGATGGCGGAGATCACCATCAAGACGATAAAAATCAATCTTCGCCAATGCCTCATCCACTTCGCCTGATTTGGCCAAATCCTTGATTTCAAGAAGCACGGATTTGAGCGAATCTCGGAAAACCAAGCCCGATTCTTGCGAAAATCCCACGTGAGCAAAAGCCGCACTTAAGAGGAATATAACCAATCTTTTCATGATGGTAAGATAAGACCGACCAGCAATCACAAAACACCACCTCCCGACCCTAGATCACCTAAACATCGCTCAGTCATCATTTTAAATCGATAAGATAGCCTATAGATTGTATGAGTATTTTTCATATATTAGCAATAAGCCCGATTAATCGCCACCAAACCGTCATGAAAAACACTCTCCTATTTTGGTGTGCAGCACTGTTTCCATTGTTGGCGAGTGCCCAGTTGACAGGTCTTGTTGCCGAAATACATGCTTCTCATGAGAATTCAGAAATCGCGGCGCTGGAAGGCTTGACGACCTATCGGATTTATGCTGTAATGACCCAATCCACCGATGAAGTTTCGGCGATTTACGGAGATTCATCAGCACCGATGTTGGTTGCTTCAACCACTGGGTTTTTCCAATCCAGCTTCGGAGGCGATGTAGGGTGGACAATCAACTCGGCTTTCTTTTCTTTTTTCCCCGATGCACCATTTGACTCTTGGTTCACCATCGGATCAGCGAACCAAGAAGAAAGCGTAGGACAACCCAATATGATTGGCTTGGAATCCGCCTTTTCAGCATTCAACTCCGGAGGTGAATTTGATGTCAGCACCAGCATTGGTGGCTCCTTTTTCACCTTGGCGGGGGATCCCATGGCGCAAGCCGGTGATGACTTGAAAGTGCTCATCGGTCAGTTGACTTCCGCCGGCGAAATTTCGGGCTACCTGAATTTGCAAATCTTTGTGGAAGGACTTCAGAGTCAATCGTTAAATTACGTGGGGGTAGAAATCGATTTTGGAGGCTCGATTGGTACAGACATCGAAGGCTGCACCTCCTCCGACGCCGACAACTACAATCCGGAAGCGACTTCCGATGATGGGTCATGCGTCATTGGTGGATGCACCTATACCGGGACTTCCAATTTCCATGCGCTGGCCACCTATGATGATGGTTCGTGTTCATTCGAAGGATGCACCGATCCCGCTGCAGTCAATTTCGATGAGGAAGCGGATGTAGAGGATGGAACATGTATTTGGGTCGGATGTTTGGATCCGGTTTCATTGAATTTCGACCTCATGGCCAACTTCGCTGGACCATGTGATTACTCCGCTCCTTGCATGGCCGATTTGGACAGTGATGGAGGTGTAGACATCATCGACTTGTTGCTCATGTTTGAGAGCTATGGCTATGTATGTGAATGAGTTGATTGGTTCTCAAACCAAGAGTTTCACTCCAAAACACACGCAGACCTTCCTTTCTGAGGGTGATGTAAACATGGCGGTTTGCTCCCTTTGATGACGGGGTCGTGAGAGACGTTTTCGTCATGAATCGACATACTTCTTGTTTATTCCGTGGAGCGCATCCGACCGCTTCCGCAATCGGCCTGAGCAGGTATTTACCCAAATTATAGTCATTAGAGCCGCATAAGGCCTGATTTTTAAGCAGTTTGGCGGACCTTAGCCGGCTGAAGTACAGAATCATTGCAATCTTTTGACCACCTCGGCCTCTCGGCCCCGATCCTCAAAGCCATCGGTCAACTCGGTTTTGAAAATCCTACGGACATCCAAAACCAAGCTATACCGCGACTCTTGGAAGGAGACCGCGACTTTATTGGATTGGCACAAACGGGAACGGGAAAGACTGCCGCGTTCGGACTTCCTCTCTTGGAGCACTTAGACGCTGGTGAAGATCACGTTCAAGCGCTGATCCTTGCGCCGACCCGTGAGTTGGGACAGCAGATTGCTCAGCAAATTGCACTATTTGCGCAAAACCTGAAAGGAATCAAGACCGTTGCTGTGTACGGAGGCGCCAACATCAGCGAGCAAATCAGGCAATTAAGAACGCCGCGCCATGTGGTCATTGCCACACCGGGCCGCTTAATTGATTTGGTGAAACGCAAGGCCTTGCGCCTGGACAAGATCAAGTACTTGGTGCTGGACGAGGCCGACGAAATGCTCAACATGGGCTTCAAAGAGGAGCTCGACACCATTTTGGAGTTCACCCCCGATACCAAACACACGTGGTTGTTCTCAGCCACGATGCCACGTGAAATCCGTCGCATGGTCAACCAATACATGGAATCGCCGTTTGAGGTAAGCATCGACCCAAAGACCGCGGTGAATGCCAACATTGAACACCGATATGCATTGGTTCGTCACACGGACAAAACAGAAGCGCTGGCTCGTTTTCTGGACCTCGAAACTGAATTGTACGGGGTAGTTTTCTGCCGCACACGTCTCGACACGCAAAGCCTGGCTGAAAACCTCATGAAATTAGGTTTCCGTGCGGACGCCCTTCACGGAGAATTGTCGCAAGCACAGCGCGATCGTGTGATGCAGCGCTTCAAGAACCGCGAACTTCAGGTGTTGATCGCAACCGACGTGGCTGCACGCGGCATTGACGTCAACGACCTCACACACGTTTTTCACCACTCCTTGCCGGCCGAGCAAGCGTATTACACACACCGGTCTGGCCGGACTGCGCGAGCGGGAAAGACGGGGATTTCCTTGGCCTTTATCAACAAAAAAGAAAAGGCCCACATCAACCGGATCTCGCGTGGACTGGAAATTTCTTTTGAACAAATTCAGGTACCGGATGCTGATCAAATCGTCAAGTCACGCTTGATGAATTGGGCCAACAACCTGCTGAATCAAAAAACCACAAACCGCACCCCAGCGGAACTGCTGGAACAAATCAACCTCCTTTTTGAGGATACATCAAAAGAGGAACTGTTGGCGCGCATGGTTACGAGTGAACTGGCACGCCTCAACGTCGGTTCCGGCACCGACCTCAATAAAAAGGCCGACCAAGAGCCAGAGAAACCTTACCGTGACAGAGGCGGGAGAGGTGGAGGAGGATACGGCGGAGGAGGCTATGGCAAGTCGCGCGGATCCAGACGACCCGAACGATCTGGAGGCGGTGGCTATGATAAATCGCGCGGATCAAGTGGTGGCTATGATAAGCCACGTGGAACCAGAAGGCCCGAAGGCGCTGGTGGATCAAGCGGCGGCTATGACAAGCCACGTGGAACCAGGAGGCCCGAAGGCGCTGGCGGATCAAGCAGTGGCTATGACAAGCCTCGCGGAACCAGGAGGCCAGAAGGCGGCGGTTATGACAAGCCTCGCGAAACCAGGAAACCAGATGGAGCGGGTAGCTCGAGCGGTGGTTACCGCAAAAGCAGTGGGAGCACTGAAAAGTTTACCGGATTCGGAAGTTCCAATAATTCAGGCAAACCCGGTAATTTTCGAAAAAGAAAAGATGAGAACGGAGGGCGATCCAAGTTTGGAAAGAAGCCATTCAAACCAGACTGAGTGTTGGACGTGAAGGCGCTGATTACTGAGCATTAGCCCTAGAGAGGCTAACGAAGAGAGGTCTGGCAACCAATGGTTTCCAGACCTCTTTTGCATTCCTGATGAAGGAGTGCGCTCGCAATTAGACAATTTGATTGTCAGAATTGGGTTACGCTGACTTTGGGACTTTCGGTGTGGGGTGGGAATACCATTAGCCAGATCCAGACCTCAACGGCTTCAACGGCTTCAACGAGTTAATGCCCAATCGCCTTATATTGGTAATACCAAATTGACTGATATGAAGCACTTCATGACGCCTTTGGCGCTCGTGGGCGCCGTGACTGGAAACAACCAAGTGACAAATTACTTTCCCTATTTTCACGACTCGAATATTGATGGGCATATTGGAACTGAAGACTTGATGTCTTTGTTATCTCATTACGGATCCCCGTGGGGACTCAGCGTGGATGTGGGCATCCGGGATTACGAATTTCAAGCTTTGGAGGAGATGATTTATGAAATATGGTCAGAAGATTTATGGAGTTTGGATGATGCTGGCTGGCCTTTCAACCCTTTAATCGTTAATGGGACCACGGATGCAGCATTTACACTATTTGAATATGTCCCTTATTGGTATTACGCCGAGTAACGGGTAGCCTCCCTTAAAATCTGAGCCTTGTATTTCAATAAAAAATTCATACCATTTTTTCCGGTCTTTGTCTTTTTCAACCTGGTTGTAAAGGCTGGTGGGTTTAGTGCGAAATACACTCTGAGGTTTATATCTCATATTTTGATGTTTGTTCTACTGGAACCGTTAAGATTACTTGAATTGGTTTTCTATTACAGGAAGATTTCAAATCACCAATTAACCGAGGATCCCATCTTCGTATTAGGGCATTGGAGAAGTGGGACTTCTCATCTTCAAACACTCTTAAGACTTGACCCTAGAACCACATCAATAGGCCTTTTTAGTAGCGTATTCAGCGGGAATTTCCTTATTACCTCCTCGATCATTAAGCCTTTTGCACAGAGTCTTTGCAAATTCTTAAAAATAGAGTACCCCATTCAGCGAATTCCTCTAGACTTAGACTATCCAGGTGAGTTGGACACCGGGCTTTGTTTTCTCCCTAACTCATACAGTTATACTTGGGGCCATGTATTCCCATCCATGTTTAAAAAACACTTGGAGAAGAGTGTGTTCAATGATGACCCAGAACTAACAACGAATTGGCTTGACGAATATGACCACCTCATTAAGAAAGTCTCCTTTTTTTCAAAGGGTAAGAGAGTGGTCGTGAAGTCTCCCGGAGATACAGGTAGGCTTAAGTTTTTACTCGAACGCTACCCTAAAGCTAAAGTCGTCTACATACACAGAGACCACAAAGCTGTGTATCACTCCAATGTGTTTCTATGGAATATTATCCGGAATAAATTTTGCCTTCAGAATTTAAGTGATGAGTTGATACACGAGAACATCTTGCACACATACCCTAGACTTCTAAAAAGGTATTTAGAGCAAAGATCTCTATTAGATGATAATCAACTCGTCGAGATAAGTTTTGTGGAGTTAAGAAGCGAACCTCTAAGAATACTTGAGAAGATTTATTCTGTCCTTGAGTTAGGCGAATTGCCTTTAGATGTGATAAAACCTCATCTCAAAACCAATGAGTCCTATAAATCAAATGTTTATGACACCCCCGCAGAAATAGCTCAAGAGCTAGAGCGAGAGTGGAAGGAAGTCAACCGTTTTATTCCTAGAAAAATCTAGCTCAATCAGACTCAAGTACACGAGTAGTTTCAGGAGACAATTTGGGGTCCAGAACACAAGAGGCCCGAAAACCAATGGTTTCCAGGCCTTTTAGTGATCCCGTTGGGACTCGAACCCAAAACCGTCTACTTAGAAGGCAGATGCTCTATCCAGTTGAGCTACGGGACCATGCTCCTTTGAGCGGTGCAAAGATGCGAAAAGGGAAATGCATTATCTTAGTGAAAATCGCCTTCTATGTTTACAGGATTTAACCAAACTCCCACAACCCGTGTGGCAACAGCTCTTGAGAGCCAAATCAAAGTTCTAATATTGGGAAGTATCGGGTTGCTGTGCATCTGCACTTCAACACTTCAAGCCCAATGCACTCAGGCCGATGAGGCCATCGCCCTGTTCCAAACCATGGAGCTTTCTGCAGAAGAATCACCGACGGTACATGACGGAAATAGCGTTGGTTTAGTGCTTGACTCCGAGGCCTTTTCAGATGTCCGAAGCCATAAATACAACGACCTCACCATTCGCATTCCGTTCCTTGGAGGCAAGGAATTGTCAATCGAATTGGAAATGTTTTTGCCATTCGCAGATGGTTTTCAAATCGGACGTACGCAAGCCGGTGGCAAATTTGTAGAAGAACGCTACTTGCCGCAACTCCTCTCCTACCGCATCGTTTCGCCACGAATGCGGGGAACGATTGTATTTATGAAAGACCACGTGGTAGGTACACTCCAATGGAACGGACAGCAATACGACATCAGCGCTTTGCGTCAAGGTGAAAATGGCCGCCATGTCTTGTTTTTGCTCGCAGATGCAGCAACTCCTATGGAATTCGAATGCGGCGTAGACGAAGATGGTCCAAAGCGTGAAGTGTTGCCAATGGGATTGCAAGCGAATTCGTCGAACAACCCCATAACCGAGTGCATTGAGATAGCACTAGACATTGACTTCCACACGTACGGCACATTTGGAAGCGATTGCTATCCAGCGGTGGAGTGGGCCTTGGCATTGCTTGCCGGAGTCAATACGATATACACCAACGACTTGGCGAATTTGATTAACATCCAAGCATCCTACATCCACGTCTGGGAAACAACGGATCCATACAACGGAATCGTAGACGAATCAGGAACCATGCTTGACACCTTTCGCGTGGAATGGCTCACCAACCCCAACTTATCGAGCATTCAGCGGGACCTGATTCATTTGATGACCCGACGTTCCAACACGGGCACAGGAGGTATTGCCTACCTCGATGTCGTGTGCTCCCCTCAATATGCGGCTGGATTCAGTTCCTATTTAGGGCCAGAAACCACTTACAATCTTTCGAATTACAGCTGGAATTTGAATGTGGTCGGGCATGAACTCGGACACAATTTCGGTTCCAATCACACGCATTGGTGCGGATGGCCGGGTGGGCCCATCGACGACTGCTACGAAGCGGAAGGCAGCTGTACCAATGACCCGCAAGGCCAGGTTGGAACGATGATGAGTTACTGCCATGCGGTGGCCGGGGGATCGGTCAATTTGAATTTCCATTCAACAGTCATCAACTCTGCTCTGTTGCCGACCATCAACTCCGATGGCTCATGCTTCAATTCATGTGTTGATTTGACAACGAGTTGCGCATACTTTGGTTGCACGGACGCGTCGGCATGCAATTTCGATGCTGAAGCCGTACAAGACGATGGGTCTTGTGCCTATGAAACGGATGCATGTGGGGTCTGTGGCGGCGACGGAACATCTTGCGCGGGTTGCATGGACGAAACGGCTTGCAATTATGATGCTGAAGCGACCATTGACGATGGATCGTGCTTTTTCCCGACTCCTGGAGCCACCTGCGATTGCACCTATGACGTCACGTTCGATGTACAATTGGTTGCGCAAGAAACCGCGCAAGAAACCGTCGATGGATTTGGATTTATCACCGGATTTTCGGTTGTTCTAGATTTTCTGGACACCCCATTGGATAATTCCTGGGCCAATGAAATGATGGTCGGCATCACCTCTCCTGATGGCTCGTGCCTGGAATATGGCGGCTACAACCTTAGCCTGGGATGCCCCAGTGCGGGTGCATGGCCTGCGGATTGGAATACGAATACCGCAGGAACCTACACGGCCACAGCTTTATTTGGAGAGCCCATTTCCGGAGTTGGCGAATGGACTATCACCATCATGAATTCGTGGAATTCATCCATAGGCGCATCCTACAACACCACCATTTCTTTGGACGGATTGTGTGAGGCTCCTGATGAAGTACCGGGATGCACGAATAGCAGCGCATGCAACTACGACCCAAATGCCACCGAAAATGACGGTTCGTGCGAATATGACTCGTGTACGGGCTGCACGGACGAATTGGCTTGCAACTTTGACATTACCGCCACCAATGATGATGGATCGTGTGAATTCACGAGCTGCCAATGTTTGGGGGATCTGGACGGCGATGGGCAAATTTCGGTTATTGATGTGCTCATGTTTCTAAGTGACTTTGGCTGCACGATCGCTCCTTGTGTTGGGGACGTGAACGGAGATGAACAAACGAATGTGAGCGACTTATTGGTATTGCTTTCACAGTTTGGAGAGGTTTGCGAATGAGTCATGGGAAATCCATTGCTTCACATACCGTTGGATATTTAAGATTACAGACCATGAGAAATGCTATACAAACCCTCCTTCTGATACTGGGCCTCATCTCACTGAATGCATGTGACCGCTGTGAAGTGAAAGGAACGGTGACCTTCGACAATACCGATCGTCTGTGGTGCAATTGTGAAGTGACCTATCCCAATGGTGATGTGTATGTCATCGATGCCGGAGAAACCCGTACCTATGAATTCTGGAGAGGATCACACACGTTCATCGCCTACTGTGGAAATGAAGCCTTTGGCAATGATTTATGTGGGTTCGAAGAAGAAACCAGGTCGGAGAAATTTGAAATTGATTGCGAGGACGAATGGGTGATGGATCTCAATTTCTAGTTCTCTTTTTTAGTTGGAGATGTCTCGTCAGCTTTTCGCAGGCACAAGAGTCATGGGAGAGCGCAGTGTTCGCATTTTGTGGGGACGGACTGCCACGATGGGTGCGCTAGATGGAGAGTGGGAAATGACGACCCATTGTCTCCTTCAAAAACAAGCAGCAACTTCCAGTCACACGTTCAACAACTTTGACTTAACAAGTTTGCGAAAAAGGCTTCCTATCGGTTTCCAATAGTTTAGATATTGGAACCGAATCATCCATAAATATTATTTTCATGAAAAACGTTGCCATCGCTACGATCTTTGGATTTGTCGCCTCTTTCGTGTTTGGAATTGCCGCATTCACTCTATTCTATGAACAAGCCTCCGCTGATGCCGCAGCAGCCTTCCCAGGTTGTTATCATGCAGAACCCAATTTAATTCTCGGGTTTGGAGCCGCTTTTATTCAATCACTTCTGTACGCCATATGCGCGAACAAAATGGGCTTCCATGACCTCAGATCAGGCGCAATCAATGGGGCTTGGTTCGGAGGAATGGTCTGGTTAATCGTGAATGTCAATAACCTAGCCTTGTTCTCTACTTACGAGACCTCCATGTTCTACATCGACACCCTCATTTCTCTTTTATGGAGCGGTTTTGCAGGAGGTGCAATTGGATGGGCGCTCGGAAAGTTCAAGGACTGAAGATTCCTTTCATCAGAAACCAGAAACGGCGATGCATGAGCATCGCCGTTTTTCATTTTAAATGGAGTTTGAAAGAAGACCGCTGCTGAAGCTCAGTTATGGTTCAGGCGCAGCACATGCAATGCTGTGCTCCATTGAAAATCTCTTGCACTCGTTGCAACTAATGGATTAAGAAAGCCTCCTCAGCAAAGGGGTTGGGATTTCCAGGCATCAAAAGAACCTCCTTAAACAAGAAAAACTGCACCCTTGCGGATGCAGTTTTCGTTGTCGGGGCGGCAGGATTCGAACCTGCGATCTCCTGGTCCCAAACCAGGCGCCGTAACCGGACTAGGCCACGCCCCGTGCTCTAAAAGCGAGCGCAAAGATAGACGGATTTATTTTAGTTTAGTGCGCCGCCATCCGAAAATCAATTCGCAACCCATACCGAATGGGTTTTCAAATAAAAAAAATCCAATTCATAGCGGACCTCGAAGTCTTTACGATGGTTCTAGAAGAACCATCCAATTGCAAATACATCCCGGACAATGCTCCCCGGAATGAATTCTTCAGAAACCATTTCACACAAGAAAACCAGTGCTTTCACACTGGTTTTCTGTAAATTGTGGAGAGACAGGGGATCGAACCCTGGCGACAGTTGCCCGTCGACAGATTAGCAATCTGCTCCATTACCACTCTGGCACCTCTCCAATAAAAATCCCCTTGATGTTCCAAAGGCGGCGACAAAGTTACGATAAAGGCTTGCGAAAACAACAAAAATGATTATCTTACGTCCTGAAATTTAGCACCGAACACTTTAACCATCCCTTCCATGAAAAAAGTCCTGATTCTCAGCGTATTTGCGTTTTTCGCATTCGCTGTAAGCGCTCAATCTGACGCTTCAACCTCATCTAAAACATCTACAGTAGCATCAACTTCAAAGAAGGACGCAGGTCAGTCTATGAAAAGTGTTGCCCTTGGGGGTACCAACGCAGCTTCAAAAGCTGCTGACACAAAAACTTCCAAGTCAGACGATAAGACGACTAAAAAAGGATCATGCGATAAGAAAGCTGCAGCATGCTGCGCTGGCAAGACTGCTGATAATGGAGCAAAGAAATCATCTTGCTGCTCTGGAAAGAGCGCCGCTTCATGCGACAAAGGCAAGAGCAAATGCAAGAAAGACGGAAAAGCTCCTAAAAAGGACTGAGTTTTTTCTTGCTTGTTCTACGAGCTTGAAAAATCAACTTACAAATCGCCACACATCATTTTCACCAAGGTGATGTGTACTCTCTTGCCAGAGACTTGAATTTAAGAGGTCATCCTACAGGATGGCCTCTTTTTTTTGAGCCCTATAGAGATGCGAATTAAAACGTGAATCGCTCAGAGGCCAAACCTGCGATATGCTCACCAATCGCAAGGGCTGCAGTTGCAGCGGGAGAAGGTGCGTTGAGCACATGGATGTTTCGGTCTGTGTAGGAAATTCGAAAATCATCGCGCGTATCGCCATCTTCGGACAACAACAATGCCCGGACACCTGATCGTCCCGGCTTGATATCTTCCATCGTCAAGTCTGGAATCATGCGTTGCAAAGTGCGCAAGAAGAGGCGTTTGGAAAAGGCTCTTCTGTACTCGTTGATTCCGAAAGCCATGTTGTTCATGAACAGCTTCCACGTGCCCGCATACCCCAAGGCCTCCATCGTGTCCTTCCAATCAAAATCCAGCTTCCCGTATCCCTCGCGTTTGAACGTGAATACAGCGTTGGGGCCACATTCGATTTCTCCATCTGTCATCCGGGTGAAGTGCACTCCGAGGAACGGGAAATCTGGATTTGGAACAGGATAAATTAAGTTCTTCACTTTGTGTTTGGCCTGTGCGGTGAGTTCGTAATAATCCCCACGGAACCCCACCACGCGCTCTTTCAAATCGACCCCATCTTTCCGTGCCAAACGATCTGCCTGAAGTCCACCACACACCACCACATGTTTGCCTCGAAAAGTAGAGGAAGCGGTTTGGACAATCGTCTCATCCCCTTCTCGCACAAAGCCCTTCACCTCATCTCCCAACCGCATCGCGCTTTCTGATTGCAATCCTTGGGCAACCTCGACCATTTTCGCAGTCGCTTCGCGGTAATCAATAATCCCCGTACAAGGAACCCACAAGGCGGCAACGCCCTTGCAATGCGGTTCGATTTCACGCAATTGATCTCCGTTGATGCGTTCCAACCCTTCGATTTCGTTGCGCATCCCGATTCCTTCAATTTTATCCAGGTTTGGGAGTTCCTTTTCATCCACTGCCACCACCACTTTACCACACACATCGTGGGCGATTTTGTGCTCTTTCGCAAAGCGCACCAAAGCGCGACGCCCCTCAACACAATTGCGCGCTTTGAGCGATCCCGGCGGATAATACAGTCCGGAGTGAATGACACCCGAATTGTTGCCCGTTTGGTGATGAGCCAACTCCTTTTCCTTTTCTATCAATAACAGCCGGCGATTGGGAAATCGCAATTGCATTTGGTGAAATGTAGCCGCTCCTACAATTCCTCCACCGACGATGATGATGTCAAAAGAATGGGCGACTGGTTTTGTTGTACTCATCGGTGCAAAAGTACAACGACCACACCATTGGAGTTGGACAAATCATCGAGCAGAAGCCCTTATCTTCGATGCATGTCTTCATCCACCCGAGCCGAGCCATCCCAAATGAAGCGTACACTCTTTCGTGGAATGCAAGAGCAAACGCCAGAAGAAAAGATTAAACGGGCCTGGACTATGTACGATTGGGCCAACAGCCCTTATGCCTTGGTCATCACGACGGCCATTTTTCCAATTTTCTTCAATGCGGTCACTTCGGATAAAAACGAAGCTGGTGAAATCATCAACGATACGGTTCAGTTCTTTGGGATGGAATTCATCAACACCCAATTGTACAGCTATGTGCTGGCCACCTCTTTTTTGGTCGTCATTCTAGTGACTCCCTTGCTGAGCGGCATCGCCGACTTCGCAGGCAAGAAGCTTCAGTTGCTCAAGACGTTTTGTTTCATCGGTGCGTCGGGTTGTGTTGGGCTGTACTTCTTCGATCCCGATCATCTCGAATGGAGCATGACCGCAATGTTCATGGCGAGCATTGGGTTTTGGGGCAGCTTAGGATTTTACAATGCCTACCTGCCCGAAATCGCACCACCGAAAGAACACGATAAACTCAGTGCGACGGGATTCGCCATGGGATACATTGGCAGTGTGCTGCTCCTCGTCATTTGTTTGGTCTTGATTCTATTTGTTGGAGAGTTCATGACCCGTTGGTCATTTGTTCTAGTCGCCTTATGGTGGGTGCTATGGGCCCAACCGACATTTCGACGATTGCCTTCCAATCCATTGAAAAAGAAGGTGGACAGAGACATCCTAACCCATGGTTTTCAAGAGCTCATATCGGTAGCCCGTGATCTGAAGGGAAGGAAAAACCTAACGCGCTATCTCGCAGCGTTCTTTGTGCTATCCATGGGCGTTCAAACGGTCATGTTGATGGCTTCTTCGTTTGGCATCAAAGTGGTGATGCTGAACAACAATGAATTAATTCTCGCCATCATCGCCGTGCAGATTCTGGCCATCCCCGGCGCCTTTTTCATCTCGTGGGTTAGCGGAAAAGTAGGGAACATCCAGACGCTCATCGGTTGCATGGTCGTATGGTCACTGATCTGTGTATATGCATACTACTTCGTCAATGACGTAATCGGGTTTTATGTTGCGGCCGGAATCATCGGTTTCATGATGGGAGGCACACAAAGTTTAAACCGATCGAGTTATTCGAAAATGCTTCCTAAAATGGAAGATCACGCTTCCTATTTCAGCTTTTACGAAGTCTTGGAGAAGGGCGGCCTCATCATCGGTATGTTCAGCTGGGGATACATCGAAGGGTATACCGGTTCAATGCGTGCAAGCATTTTGGCCTTGATTGTCTTTTTTGTCATCAGCCTGATCTTATTGCTTTCCATCCCGAAAAAGGTAGCCGTCTGATTCGCTACTAATGCACCGGCAAGAACGCGTTCTCCAACAACTCAAACTCGACCCTGCGGTTTTGCTGCCGCCCTTCAGCGGTTTGATTGTCCGCTACGGGAATCTGACTCCCGTGCCAGGCCAGCTTCAAACGATTGGGGTCTACCCCTCTTTCACGCAAAGCTTGGATAACCGTTTGTGCTCGCCGCTCACTCAATGCTAAATTGTAGCCTTCTAGACCGGTCACATCAGTGTGTCCAATTACTTCCATTACCAAAAATCGGTTCGCGCGCATCTCCTCCGCCACCAACTCCAATTGGGTTCGTGATGCTTCGGTCAACGCATCGGAGTCGAAATCAAATAACACGGCATCCCACCTCACGTGTCCACGCTGGTAAGCTTGCCAAGGCGGATCTGTTACTTCCTCGGCTATTCGAGAATTCAAACAGGAGCAATCTTCCGGCTTACCTACTGCCCTGACGCGAACATCATCCACGTACACATAGGCCCAACTGCTGGATTCGGGTGATGCATCATGACGCTCCATCACCCGCAAGTCTTCAACAGATCGAAAGTTTCCGATGGTCACAAATGCCTCTCCACCCCGTGCTTGGAATACATCGCTCAAGCGGATCCAACTCCACCGGTCACTCAGCATGTGCAACAATGGATTTTCAACCTGTGGGACAACATTCAATCGGCCTTCTCCCACGCCCATTGGAGCGTATTTGCTAAAGTGCATGCCCATTCCATCTGTGATCAAGCGGGCTTCGTCCGCCGCACAAACCCACCATTCCACACAAATCCATTCACCCTTCTTGAACGGACGTTTTAAGGAGGCTTGCAAGTATTCGCGGTAATCCGGTTTGGAACTGGAGTACAGAACCAAACCCGCATAGGCATCACCGTCCAAAGAAGGCTGGCTTCCAAAAACGTTAGATGGAACACCGGTAGCACCTTCAGGACCGCAGACATCAAAATGATCCGGTGTACCAGCATTGGGTTGTTTCCAATGCCTCAGGGTTTTCAATTCGCTTTGAGTAAAAATAGATGGGCACCATTGGCGTTCCTCAAAACTTCCATTGGGCACCAAGTCATTGTCCTGCAGAAGGCCCACCTGTGAGAGCATTGGTGCAGCAAAATGCAGTCCCAAGATTCCCCATAAAATGGCGCATAATTGAAAAGAAAAGAACTGCCTCCACCGAAGGCGAAAGCAGTTCAAATAGTTCAGTTCAATATGCGAGAGGGTGCTCATATTACATCCAACACATCGCGTTACTATTATTTGATGATTTCAAAAGTCACTCGGCGATTTTGAGCTCGGCTGATGTCCGTGTCCCGCGTGCTTGCAGGATCCGTGTCTTCTCGAGAATCCTCAACCAAACGAGATGCACCAATGCCCAATTCAGCAAACTTCTTGATGACAATGGCTGAGCGCTTTGCTCCAAGTTCACGGTACCGCGGATTGATTTTCCCTTCGTTGAATTCGTCCTCATCCGCATGCCCAACGATGCCCAACTTCCATGAAGGGTTCGCCTTCAAGATTTCGGCCATTTGCACAATGGTCGCCTGACCCGTGCCAGTTGGGTTACGCTTTAAGAATGCATAGTAAACGGCGGAAACGCTCACTGTCTCTTCATCGCTCATGCTTTCATTGAGTACCACACTTGATCCATAAACGAGGTCCGTGCGCACTTCATCTGCACGGGTGCATGCGCATTCAGATTTCGCCGTAATGGGAAACACCTTGATGTTATCCAAATAGTAGTAAGCGTGATTTTTCTGCGTCCCTGAAATACCAGATGGCCGTTTAATCTTCTCCACCTCCATATCGTTGTCGCTTGCAAAAGCTCCAATCATCAAGAAATCTTCCTGGCCGGTGCCAATCATTGTGCCACAGATGGTTTCCCAACCATCGGTCAATGACATCACCTTGTCTGAGTGATGATTGACATCCATGTCACGAATGATTACTCCCGTGTTGCCCTGTTCCACTTTGCGATCGCTTAAAACAGCACCAATTCCGTTGACGGCATAGCGGGACAAATCGCTCAAACTGACATCAAACGAAACACAATACAATTGGTTTTTTTCCAAGGCACCCATCAACTCCACTTCGTAGTAATTGCGAAAAAGACGGGTGTCCTTGCTGTATGCGCGAAGACCCGCATAGCATACGCCGTCCGAGGGGCCCTGCTCTCCATAGAGATTGTTAGGGATATTGATTTTTTCTGATTTCATACCCTCGGCATACAAATCCAAAAGGGTTTCATTCGCGTTAAACCAATTTTCTGAAAACTCTTCCAACTGTCCATAGCCCTTGAGTTTTTTGAGTTCGGAGTTCTCAAAACCACTATTCGGTACCAAATTGTCTTCCTGTGCATGGAGTCCTGTTACCGCCATCAAGGCGATCATTCCCCAGGTCAGGGATGTTTTAATTGTGCGCATATTCATAGCAATCATCGTTGTATTCAGTCCTAATTTCAAGCAGATTCTTTGATGGTCTCGACAAACACCTTGACATGTTCAGGGTCCACATCTGGGTAAACTCCGTGGCCCAAGTTAGCGATGTGACGCCGCCCCCCAAAATCTGAGAGCATCGCCAACGTTTTTTTTCGAATCACCTCTGGTGCAGCATAGAGTATGGAAGGGTCCAGGTTTCCTTGGAGTGACTTTTCTTCTCCAACGATGCTGCGTGCTTTTCGTGGATCCGTTTGCCAATCCAAGCCCAGCGTCTGGCATGACAAACCCGCCAATTGAGGCAACAAATGTCCGCCACCTTTGGCGAACATCGTGACCGGTACCAATGGGCTCAATGCATCGCATATCTTCCGAAGATGTGGCATCATAAACGCCTCGTACAATTCCGCGCTCAACACACCTGCCCAGCTGTCAAAAATTTGAACCAGGTCCACCCCAGCATCCACTTGGGCTTTGAGATACGCAATCGACGTGTCGGTGATGGCATCCAATAAGGCATGGGCAAAGGCCGGCTGTTCCCAGAGCATCCTGCGCGGAAGTGCCCAATCCTTGGACCCCTTGCCCTCAACCATGTAACAAAAAATGGTCCAAGGCGCTCCACAGAAACCTATGAGCGGCACCCGGTTTTTCAAATCCGACTTGGTGATTCGGATGGCCTCAAGCACGTAATTTAAGTGGACTTGAGGGTCAACATCCTTTCGCAGTCGATCCAGATCAGTTGCATTTCGCAACACTTCGGGAAACCGAGGTCCTACTTTTTCCACCAATTCATAAGGCAATCCCATCGCTTCTGGCACCACCAAGATGTCCGAGAAAATGATGGCCGCGTCCACGCCCAACAAATCCACCGGTTGAATGGTCACCTCACTCGCTCGAGCCGGGGTCTCCACCAAATCTTTGAACCCGCCCATGGCAGCTCTTACCGCTCGATATTCGGGCAAGATCCTCCCCGCCTGACGCATCAACCAAACCGGCGGGCGTTCCACTTCCTCCCCTCGAGCTGCACGGAGCAATAAATCGTTTTTCAACGTAGGGTTTGGAGGCTGTTTGGTGTTTGGCATCATGCGATTGGAATCAATGTAGAATCTTGAATATCGTTTCTTGCAGCAGCGCTCCATCTGGTGTGGTGGCGTTGCCCTGGCCTTTGGATTTGCGGTCGGCTTCCAAGAGGTAGCCAAAAATCCTGCCAACTTTTTCAGGGGAATAATTTCGAGCCGCCTCTGCGTATTGCTTGACGGCAAAAGGCGCGCACTTCAACGCACGAGCAGCTTCAGATCCTGATTTGTCTTTCAATCCATGGTATGCATAGATTTTCCCGAAAAAGCTTCCCAGCACCGGCATGATCATGGCAACCGGATGGTTCTTGGGGTTTGCTGCAAAAAAATGCGTGATGCGATGAGAGCGAGCGATATCCTTTACCCCCAGCGCACGTTGCAACTCAAACACATTGTAATCCTTACTGATTCCGATGTGCTGCTCAATGTGATCCGGTGTGATGTCAGACCCTTCGGGTAAAACGATTTTTAATTTGGCCAACTCATTGACCACCTTTCGCAAGTCATTGCCCAAATATTCCGCAAGGATTTGAGCACTTTGAGAAGAAATGGAGAGGCCCGTATCACGAACATAATTGGAAATCCAATCCGCCAATTTGTAGTCTCGGACTTTTTCACTGAGAAACAATACACCGTTTTTACTGATGGCCTTGACAGCCTTTAATCGGCCATCGGCCTTTTTGTTTTTGAAACAAAATGCGAGCACAGTGCTTGCAACAGGCGACTGGGCATAAGCTTCCAACTTAGCCATATCATCCGAACGTCTCCAAGCTGGCCACTCTTGCGCTTCTCGCATCAATACCAATTGACGATCGGCCATCATAGGAAACCGGCGGGCTGCCTCGAGCACTTGATCAATGGTCGTATCCCGGCCATACATCACGACTTGATTGAAGTCCTTCATCCCTTCCTCTACCACTGAAGACTCCAGTGTTTTCGCCACCTCATCGATAAAAAACGGTTCCTCCCCATGCAACAAATACATGGGTTCGAATTTCTTGGATTCAATGTCTCGGATAACCTGGCGATGCGGCATGGCCGCGAAGATAATCGCTCAGGAAGGGGAGAAGCACGCTAGTGGACGGTATTTTTGAACCCATGGCCAACACCTTGCACCATCCATTCCTGGATACATCTCTGAATCTTCCTCCCGCCGACTTGATGGTTCGCCAGGAGAAAGGGACTTGGGAAGTGCAGTGCCTGAGTCGGAAAAAGTGGATGAAAATGGAACCCGAAGAATGGGTACGCCAGCACTGGATATTCTTTCTTCATCACCATTTGGGATATCCTTCTGGTGGAATTGCTGTTGAATTGGCATTGAAATTCAACGGGATGCAGAAACGAGCCGACATTGTTTGCCATGGTGTTGGGGGCCAGCCACTCGTCGTAGTCGAATGTAAACGACCTTCGATTCGTCTCAATCAAAAGGCTTTGGATCAAGTGTTGCGCTACAATATCGCTCTTCAGATTCCCTGTATGATTGTGTCCAATGGCCTGCAGCATCATGCGTACGCTTTGACCGAACAAGGAACCGATGTTTTGGATAAAATCCCGCTCTACAACGAACACGAAATATCCTAACATTCACATCGAATACGTTGGAAATGGTAGTCCTCGTCCCCTCTTGACCTATTTTCGCAGCCAAACACCGATTGCAAACCCGTATTTATGGTCATTCAGGAAATCATCGCTATTGCCGGCAAGCCCGGTCTATACCGCATCATTGTTACCAACCGCGCCAATTTGGTGGTCGAGTCGATGTTGGACAAAAAACGCATCAGCATTCCGGGAACTAGCCGCATTAGCAGTTTGGCAGATATCACGATGTACACCACGGGTGAAGATGTGTTGTTAATGGACGTCCTCAATCGGATTGCTGACAAAATCGGAAAATCGGAGGTGCCTTCGGCCAAAGCCGAAATGCAAGTCATTCGGGATTTCGTAGATGGAATTATTCCTGAGCTGGACCGTGAGCGAGTGTACAACTCCGACTTGAAAAAATTGATTCAGTGGTTCTCCATTTTGCGCACAAACAGCGCATTCCCATTGGAAAGCGAAGTCGTTGATAATGAGCCTGAAGAAGGTGCGACTGAAGAATCAGCGGCTAAAAAGCCCACAGCGAAGAAGGCGGCTGCCAAAAAAGCGACAGCTAAAAAACCCGGATCCAAGAAATCCGCTACGAAGAAATCCGCGTCGTCTGTAGCCAAGCCAACCGCTAAAAAGACGACAATCAAAAAATCTGCTGCCAAAGGCAGCAAAGCGAAATAATAAACCCACCCCTGCTATGCAACAGGTTTCGGTCATTGGAGCAGGCACTATGGGCAATGGTATTGCCCACGTCTTCGCTCAATCTGGATATGATGTAACACTGGTGGATGTACAAGCCCCAGCGTTGGAGCGGGCGATGCAAACCATCGGCCGCAATCTTGATCGATTGATTGTAAAAGAGAAGATTTCAGAAGCCGACAAAGCTGCCACGTTAGGAAGAATTCAAACGTCTACGGATTTGGCTGTTGGTGTTTCAAATGCCGATTTGATTGTTGAGGCGGCCACTGAAAAGCTGTCATTGAAGCTGTCCATTTTCAAAACAATGGATGAAGCTTCACCGCCCCATTGCGTACTCGCCACCAATACCTCTTCGATTTCCATCACACAAATTGCAGCGGCCACGAATCGACCTGACCAAGTCATTGGCATGCATTTTATGAATCCTGTCCCAGTGATGAAATTGGTGGAAGTGATTCGAGGTTACGCAACAAGTGATGCGACCTGTTCAAAGGTGATGGATTTGAGCCAATCGTTGGGCAAAATCCCCGTTGAAGTAAATGATTATCCTGGTTTCGTAGCCAACCGTATTTTGATGCCGATGATCAACGAAGCGATCATCACCCTGCAAGAGGGAGTGGCGACCGTAGAAGCCATCGACACCGTTATGAAATTGGGCATGGCACACCCCATGGGACCGCTGCAACTCGCTGATTTCATTGGGCTGGATGTCTGCCTCAGCATCATGAACGTTTTGCACAATGGACTGGGCAATCCCAAATACGCTCCCTGCCCGTTGTTGGTCAATATGGTCAACGCCGGACATTTGGGCGCAAAGAGTGGCCAAGGATTTTACATCCACACCCCAGGAAGCAAGGACCTCGTCGTAGCTCCTTTTTTTCAGTAACTCTTGAGCCAATTTCCGTGTTCCACCCGATATTCGGGGAATGAAACCATGGAGATCATCGCTGCACGAAATCATTTTTGAAGCGGACACCAAAGCGGGGAAAGCCTTTGACGTCGTGCTGTTGTGGCTCATTGTACTGAGCGTTTTCACGGTGCTTTTGGAGTCGGTCCCTGAGCTTCACGAGCAGTACCGGAAACTCTTCTTCTACGCGGAATGGACCTTCACTGGCTTATTCACCATTGAGTACGTCCTGAGATTACTGGTAGTCCGGAAACCACTGCATTATATGACGAGCTTTTTTGGATTGGTGGACTTGATTGCCATCCTTCCCTCGTTCATTGGTATCCTGATTCCAGGTTCTGGCAGCTTACGTGTGATCCGTATTTTGCGGTTGCTTCGGATGTTTCGGGTTCT
>JAPKCA010000102.1 GCA_028823145.1 Flavobacteriales bacterium | reverse complement strand
GTGATTAGATCGAAATCCAGACCTCTACTCGCCAAAAAAGGCATCCAGTAATCTTTTATCGGAGCGCACCTGCTCAGGGCTTCCCTGCATCATAATAGACCCCTCGGCCATGACGAGGATTGGGGAACACAATTTCATGATCAGATCCATATTGTGTTCAATGATCAGGAAAGTCACCCCCATTTCATTGATCTCCCTGATCCGGTCGATAATTTCTTCCAACAAAACAGGGTTCACTCCTGCCGCAGGTTCGTCTAAGAGAATCATTCGTGGTTTGGACATCATCGCCCGCCCAAGCTCAAGCAATTTTAGCTGCCCCCCCGAAAGGTGCATGGAGGGTTCATCCCTCAATGCCGCCAGCTTAAGGAATTCAAGGATCTCCAGTGCTTTTTCTCGATTGGTTGCTTCCTGACGTTTGACTTGCTTGAGACGGATCCAGTTATTCCAAAGGTTCTCACCTAGTTGCGAACCGGGCACCATCATCATGTTCTCCAGAACCGTCATGCCGGAAAAAGGACGAGGAATCTGAAAAGTGCGGACAATGCCCAGATGAAATGTCTCATAGGGTTTCATCCCGGAAATTTCCTGCTTTCCAAAGAACACGGCTCCGCTGGTTGGACTATCATGTCCTGCGATAATGTTGAAGGTAGTGGTTTTCCCCGCCCCGTTGGGGCCGATCAATCCAGTGATAGTTCCAAGCTCTACCGAAAAATTCACGCTGTTGACGGCATGCAGTCCGTCAAATTCTTTGCAGAGGTTCTTGACCGTGAGCAGCATTTTGATTGGAGATCTATTTGTGCCGACTAGAGAACCTTAAAATGGGAAAATCGAGCAGCAGGAGGGCTCTTGTAAAATCAGAGGATATTTTTAAAATATCTCATATCTTATACCACGGATTCTTGTAAAAAACACATCCGCTTTAGCCTTAAAAGTTATTTCTTCCCAGAAAAACTAGAGACTGGAAAGAAGCATTCCAGTCTCCAGTTTGACATTGTTGTCCTGACCTAGATTAGTTCTTCATGTTCCGGACGTTTGCTTTGATCTTGTTGATCTCTTCAAGGCTGATTCCACCGACATCAACATACTTGCCACCCTTGATCTTCATCTTCACAAAGGGGCCAGCCACATCTCCATAGGGATCGAAGTTGATGGGGCCAGTTGCGCCGACATACCAGATGTCCATGCCCGCCTTGATGGAGGTTAGGGCATCCTTTAACCCTTGAACACCCGCTCTGAACTGCTTTCCAGTCGGTCCTGTGATTTCTCTTACATGCTTTGCGAGGGTTGGCCCCTTGATATCCGTTCCTCGTATATCTGCGGTCACCATGGCAAGTCCGATCAGCACTCCTGCATCATAACCAGAGTTCCGTCCCGGTCCTTTGGGAGTGGCATTCCAGCGTTTTTGAAAATCCGCTTCCATCTTTACCAATGAAGAATTCTCGGGCACCCCTGGACTGATGAACCAAGCATTCTTGAGGTTCTCAGATCCTACCGTATCGACAAAAGCGGAGTCATTCATACCCTGAGGCATGATGAAATTTAGAGGGCCATCAAAGCGGACCCAGTCTCGAAAATGCTTCACACCATCCTGAATGTTGCTGAGCAGGTATAAACTGTCGGGGTTGCCTTCCAGCGTTTTTGTGATTTCCGCACGATACGAAGGTTGGTCGGGGTTGAAGGGAACGGCTTGGGCAATTTCTCCACCTAACGCCCTAAAGGCGTCAACGAATTCCCCTTGGTTGTTTTTACCCCAGTCGTTGTTCCAATAAAGAATGGCCGGCCTGCGAAAACCAGCATCATAGGCCATTTTGGCCGCAGCTACTGCTTGTAGGGAATCTGCAGGGAGAGTGCGGAAGAACAACCCCTTGGTCTCACCACGCTTGCCCATGTTGGTGAAGGTTGAAGATGTTGAAGCGGTGGCAATAACCAGAATCTCTTCCTCAACCGTGACTGAACTCAACAAAGGTGCCGTGATCCCTGACGAGATTGGACCAACCAGTGCTGTCACGCCTTCTAGATCAATCAGCTTTCTTGCGGCATCCACAGCAACAGAGGCTTGCGTGTTGGAATCGCGAACATCATAAACGAGTTCACAACCGATACCAAGTTGCTTTCTTGCTTCGTTGACCTGCTCAACCCCCAGTTGGGCAGCCCTAGAAATGGGAACACCATGGGCACCATAGGCTCCGGTCAATGAGAGAATGGACCCAATCTTGTGGGTACACTGAGCCGCATGGGATGGACTCAGCAAGCCCGCAACGACAATTCCGAACACCGTTAAAACGGCAATCATGACCCTTTGTTTAGCAATTCTCATATCAGTCTCCTTGAGATAGTTGATCATTGTTCTGTCAACACAGAACAAAGTGAAACGGAGTACAAGACTCCAACCGTGATTTCGTCGACGCTACACTAAAACCGAGGTTCTTGCGCAATCCATGCAGTCGAGCAAACTTTACCACTGTAATTGCCTAGCAATGCCTCTGGAGGCCAACTGGGACGACTGCCCCTCGCTGGAGGGTGCTGTCTCAGCGGAAGTTCCCAGCACGTTGGTCCCCACCGAATCTGCGATTCCGATTGTTTGCGGCGGTCGTTAAAGAATCTAAATATCTCGCTCTGCACCCCGTTATGCAGGAATAGCAGGCATCCAGATTTGAAGGTTATTCTCTATCCTTAGTTGAAGGTTAATAATATTCTAGAAACGAGTATTTCTCTATCGTTGAGGTATACAGTAACTCATTTTTTTAGAAACACAAGATAAATTTTATACTTGAATTTTTTTGCTATAAAACATCCATACCCTTGTCATCTTCCGGTTACCAACACGCAATTATTTGCACCTTGGGTTCCGTTGAAAACTCATCTTACTCAAGCGGCTCAAGGTTATTCCGTCTTATTCTGATTATAGCGCATGATGCTTCCATGATGTCCAGTTTTGTCGCGTTCCAGATCGTAACAATCTCCATTTAAAACGGTGCGTTTTTTGAGAATAGTGTCAATCAAAGCATAATCGTCATCGGTCATGGAAAACTCAAAAACTCTAAGATTTTCTTCAAGATGGAGGGTTGAAGTTGCACCAATAATCAGGGCAGCAACTCCGGGACGATCCAATACCCATCTCATAGCAACAAGCGGCATGGTCACTCCATATCTATCAGACACTTGCTTCAGAATCTGTAGCAGTTCTTGAAACAGTGTCCAGCCGCCAAAGTCATCTATAATCAGTTTGTACTTGGTCAGCGAGCGATTTGCAAAGAGTTCAGTGGGTTCGGGCTTACCCATCCAGTCTTCCGAAAAAAACCCACCAGCCAATGTACCATAGCACAATTGGTTGATTCCGTTATCAAGGCAATAAGGGATGAGTTTTTTTTCTGGTCGGGTATCAAGCAGAGAATACTGAGGCTGATTACTCTCCATAGGCACCCCGGTGTCAATCAGTGTACGGAGTTGTCGTGTATTGAAATTCGAGACACCGAGACGATCAATTTTCCCCTCGGATTTCAAGTCTCCCAGAAGTAATGCGGTATCAATGTACCCTGGTATACCGTCAGGGTCCCACCAGTAGAATTGCACAAGATCGAGTCGTTCGACATGTAAACGCTTAAGAGATCGGTCGATTATTTTTTCCACATAGGTTCGATCAACGTTACCCAGTTGTTCATAATCGGGCACGAACTTAGTATGGATCTTCACCTGAGATGCAAGACTAGGATAAGCCTTCCGAAAATTCCCAATCAATTCCTCAACCCCGGTGTAGTGATCGGCGCAATCAAATGTCGTAATCCCTGCCTCAACAAATGCCGCCATATCTTTGACCGCCTGATCTGGGTCAATCTCTCCATGACCACCAGCGAGATGCCATCCCCCTTTGATCAGACGAGAGATTGAGTAACCAGATTGCAAATCTGTTCTTTCAACCCTGTTTTTTTTCTTCTCCATTTTTTAGTCGACTGCTGGAAGTGGCACGATTGTCGTTTCCGCATGACTGAAGATTCGTTTAGCAATCCTTGTGATGCGAAACCGCCCTCCACAATTTGGATCTGAGCAGGCAACAATAGCATCAGTTGTCATCCAATCATTCTTATCTGTCAGGCGTTGCTTAGCAGGCAACAGCGGTAATAGGGCAGCAAGTGGATACATGGGGAAACTTTTCCGGCCTTCTTCTGGAAAAATGATCTTTTCACCAATGACATGAAAATATTCACCTTCCTGGTGATCACAAACCATAGGGATATCACCAAAAATGACTTCTACTTTTAAATCATAAAGTTCAAACAAACCTGAATCATGATCATTGCTCATTTGAGTCGTATGCTCACGGTTTTTGTTCATAGAAACACTGAAAATTGTGACCTAAATAAAATTTCACGAAAGTACATTGGGCAAATCTTTCAATTGTACGATCTGGTAGCAGATTCCTATTCGTCGCTGTATCGTTCCGGCAGCAATCCCTCCGGACGACGTTGCAGAATGAACTGGAGGATGAGCCCGACGAGGAAGATGCGGACATAGCCCACGCGGTTGAGCCAATCAATGGGCAGGAAACGTGAGAGCAGTTCGGTGGAAGACCAGACGGCCCAGACAATCACGGCTCCAAGTATTGCGCCCCGGTTATTGCCACTGCCTCCGATAATGAGCATCACCCAAACCAGAAAGGTCGCCAGCAACGGTTCGGAAGCATCCGGGCTGACAAACTTGAAGGCGTGAGCGGTCAGCGCTCCCCCGAGGCCCATCAGGGTTGCTCCCAACACGAACGCCTCCATCCGGAAGCGCTCAACATCCTTTCCAGTCGAGGCGGCGGCAGTCTCGTTCTCACGGATGGCTCGCATGATCCGGCCCCACGGCGAGTGAAAGGCACGTTCGAGGGCAAGGTATAACACCAGCACCAGCACCAGCACGACGGCCAAGAATCCCAATTCCGACCACGGTTGTGGCAGATGCTCAAAGGGTCGGGGGATGCTTGGAATGCCGCGACTTCCACTGGTTAACCAGATTTCGTTCTTGAGGATCAGTCGCAGGATTTCGGCAACCCCAATGGTCGCAATCGCCAAGTAGTCACTGCGCAAGCGCAGGCAAATTTTCCCCACACCGAAAGCGACGATCCCGGCAACCAGCATGGAAGCCGTCAAGCCAACCGGAATCGGCAGGTTCAGCCCCCCGAAGTGGTTCGGGCTTTCTGCGGTCGTGAGTAAGGTGGAGGTGTACGCACCAATCGCGAAGAACCCTGCGATGCCTGCGTTGAAGAGACCGGTCATGCCCCAATGCAGATTGAGACCCAAGCTCAGAATAGCGTAAATCCCACCGATCGTCAGCAGTGAGATTCCATACATCATCACACCGTAGAGCAGGTCTTGCATCGTTCGCCTTCCGTTCCCTTAAAAAACCCGGCCCCGGAACAGCCCGCTTGGACGCCAGATCAGCATGCCGATCATGATGGCAAAGGCCACTCCAGTTTTGTATCCGGGGGAGAGCAGGGGTTCATTACCAATCCACGGATAGGCCGACAACTCCTCAGCCATGCCGATCACCAGTGCTCCGGCAATCGCTCCGTAGGGTCGGCCAATTCCTCCAAGGATCGCCGCTGCAAACAGGGGCAGCAACTGATCCCAACCCATATTTGAGTGCAGTTGGGTGTCGATCCCCAAGAACACGCCTGCGACTGCTGCGAGCGCAGCACCAATCCCCCATGTCGCCATGATCACACGCTCGGTGTGGATTCCGGAGACAAGCGCCAAGTCCGCATCGTCGCTCATCGCCCGCATCGCTTTGCCCAAGCGTGTTCGCGTGAGGAAGAGGTGGACCAAGACGATGATGACGATGGCTCCACCTACAATCCAGAGATGCCGTTCGGCAATGCGTAGGGTGTCGAAAAACACCAGCGGTCGCTGAATTCCACGCTGATAAACCTTAACATCAACTCCGAAAAAAAACTGGACCGCCGAGCGCAGCATCAGCGAGATCCCGAACGAGGAAATCACCAGGATGATGGTCCGGCTTTCCCGGAAGGGCTTGTAGAAAAACCGATCAATTCCAACCGCCAAAAGCGCCGCCACCAGCATCGCCACTGGAATGGCGCCCATCGCAGGAATCCCGAAGGTCGTGACCACCACGAGCGCCACATAGGCCCCGAAGGTCATCAGGTCGCCGTGCGCGAAGTGCGCGAATCGCAGGATACCGAACAGCAGAGAGATGCCCACCGCCCCAAGGGCGTAGATGCAGCCCAAGACCACTCCGGGAATGAAGTAGAAGTTGATGAACTCAAACATCACCCACCCAGAAAAGATGCTGCAACTTCCTCGTTCGCCAGGAGGTTGGCTGCCGTGTCGGAGAAACGGTTCTCCCCAGAGGTGAGGACGTAGCCTCGGTGCGCGATCTCCAACGCTTTCTTGGCGTTTTGCTCCACCATGAGGATGCCCACATGGGTTTGGTTGATCCCCAGGATGCACTCGAAAATCTGCCCCATCACCTTTGGGGCAAGTCCGGCGGTGGGTTCGTCGAGCAACAAGAAGCGCGGTCGACTCATCAAGGCCCGACCGATGGCGACCATCTGTCGCTGTCCTCCCGAAAGTTCACCCACTGCTTGTCGACGTTTGGGTTTGAGATCGGGAAACAGGTCATACATTTCCA
>JAPKCA010000101.1 GCA_028823145.1 Flavobacteriales bacterium | reverse complement strand
CCTCTTTGCATACCCTCACCATTGCTCTGGCATAAGGACCGTAACTGCATTTGCACAACGGAACTTGGTTCATGATGGCTGCTCCATCCACCAACCATCCGACGGCTCCCATATCCGCCCAGGTCAACGTCGGATAATTGAAAATACTGGAATATTTGGCTCGGCCCTCATTGAGCGCAGCTACCAAATCGCCTCTTTTAACGCCCAACGTTTCAGCTGCAGAATAGAGGTACAAACCGTGACCTGCTTCGTCCTGCACCTTCGCCAAAAGAATGGCTTTTCGTTTCAAGCTAGGCGCACGGGTAATCCAATTGCCCTCGGGAAGCATTCCCACGATTTCGCTGTGCGCATGTTGACTGATTTGACGGATGAGGGTTTTTCTGTACTCATCGGGCATCCAATCTTTTGCTTCAATTTTTTGATCCGCGGCGATATAATCTTCGAAACGGTCGTTGAGGTTCATTGCTTCCATGATTCCCCACAAAGATACGCAGGCTATGGCCGTTCGATTTGTTAATCAGTTTTAAGTGCTTTTCAAAGGGAAGGTGGCACGTGAATCAGCTATTTTTGGACCATGAATTCGTTTTATGATTTGAAGGTTGCAGAGGTCTGCAAGGAAACTGACGACTGTGTTTCCATCGTACTGCAGCCCGCTGTGGACGATCAGTCCGCATTTCAATATGAAGCAGGGCAATACTTGACCCTCAAAACTGAAATAGAGGGGAGCGAGGTCCGTCGCAGTTATTCGATTTGCAGTGCGCCCAGCGATCCGGAATTGCGTGTGGCTGTGAAGCGTGTCCCTGGTGGGTTGTTTAGCCATTGGGCCAATGCGAATCTCAAGGCAGGTGACACGATTCAATCGATGGCACCTCAGGGAAGGTTCATTCTAAAAGCGGACCCCAAAGCAGAGAAAAATTACGTTGCCTTTGTCGCGGGTTCAGGAATCACTCCAGTACTCAGTCAAATCCGCGAGGTTCTGAAGTCTGAGCCGTTGAGCACATTCACGTTGTTTTACGTCAATCGTGAGACGTCGACGATCATTTTTAGATCTCAGCTTCAGGAGCTCAAGGACCTCCATATGCAACAGTTTAGAATGTTTCATCTGCTCACACAAGAACCGCTAGAGGCGGAATTGTTTCATGGCCGATTGGATGAAGAGCGCTGCAACCGCATCTTGTCGAGCAATTTATTGGATCTGAATTCTTGCGCAGGGGCATTTTTATGTGGTCCTGAACCCATGATTATGGCATGCAAGAGTGCATTGGAGGCTGCCGGATTGGAGCCGGAGAAGATTCATTTTGAGTTGTTCACTTCAGCGACTAAGAAGGACCAGGCTCCAACGGTTGAACATGCTTCTAAAGCCACGGTGGTTGCAAAAAAATTGTCCATCGTTTTGGATGGCGTGACCACCATGGTGGAAATCAAAGGGGAGAAGAGCATCATGGATGCCGCATTGGATGCAGGGCTTGATGCGCCGTACAGCTGCTTAGGAGGCGTATGTTGCACGTGCCGGGCAAAGATGACCAAAGGCTCCGTCCGCATGGATGTGAATTATGCGTTAGAAGCTTCAGAGGTGGAAAGAGGTTTCGTTCTGACCTGCCAATCGCGTCTGGAGGGAGAGGGGCCTTTTGAGGTAGACTACGATCAGCAGTAGATCATTGGGGTTTTTTCTCCGATAGTTCGAGCCACCTCAATTCAGCTGCGTCTAAGGCTTCAGTAACCTCGCCCAATTCTGAACTAATGGAGGAGAGTTGTTCATGACCTGTCGCATTGGCCAGTGCCAATTCCGCTTCAACTTTTTGTTTCTCCAAAGTGGATATTTTCCCTTCAAGCTTTTCAAACTCAAATTTCTCTTTGTACGTCAATCGCTGAGAATAGTCGTTTCTCGCAACTTGAGATGTCTCTTTTTTGACCAATTCTTTTTTGTCCCTTTCCTGGGCGACTTGCTCAGCCCGTGCAAGTCGATATTGTGTGTAATTCCCTGGGTAATCGCGTACAATGGAAGAACCATCTTCTCCTAAGACCCAGATGTGCTCCACCAACCGGTCCATGAAATAGCGATCGTGGGATACCACAATCAAACAGCCAGGAAAGTCCAGTAAAAACTCTTCGAGAACTTGAAGCGTGAAAATGTCAAGGTCATTGGTGGGTTCGTCGAGGATGAGAAAGTTGGGGTTTCTCATAATCACCTGAAGCATATGCAACCGTTTTCGTTCACCTCCACTCAACAGACCAATTTGTTGGTGGTGCGTGTTGCGCGGAAACAGGAACCGCTCAAGAAGTTGCGCTGCAGTGAGTTTTTGTCCGCCTTTGAGGGGCATGAATTCGGCAATTTCCCGAACCGCTTCGATCACGCGCAACCCATCAGGAAAGGAAGCACCATGTTGGCTAAAGTGACCAAAAACGACCGTCTCTCCCACCGAGACCTTTCCTGTTTTCGGGGCTGCTTCTTGGACAATCAGGTCCAGAAGTGACGATTTGCCAGAACCATTGGATCCCACAATGCCGATGCGCTCGTTGCGCTTAAAGTGATGGGTCAACCCTTCGAATAAGATTCGGTCTCCAAAGCCCTGGCTCACTTTATGCAATTCAATGATTTTACCCCCCAAACGATGTGGGTTAAGCGCAATGTGAAACGGATCCTCTTCCAAGGACACCCGTGCTTTGGTTTTGAGTTCATAGAATCGGTCAATCCTAGATTTGGACTTTCCCGTACGTGCAGAAGGGGTGGATCGCATCCAATCCAATTCGCGTCGCATGGTTCGTTTGGCCTTGTCTCTGACGGCAACAGCGTTGTCCTGTCGTTCTGATTTCTTTTCAAGGAAATAGCTGTAATTCCCTTTGTAGCGATAGAGTTGTTCGTTGTCCAATTCAATGATGATCTCGCAAACATGCTCTAAAAAATACCGGTCATGTGTGACCATTAAAAGAGTCATTTTTGCTTGGGCCAAATGTTTTTCGAGCCATTGGATCATCTCCAAATCCAAGTGGTTGGTAGGCTCATCCAGGAAAAGGATGTCAGGCTCCTCAATGAGCACTTTAGCCAAGGCAATGCGCCGTCGTTCACCACCGCTCAACGATCCTAGGTTGCGGCTAAGGTCATGGATGTTTAATCGGCCCAATACTTCTTTGGCCCTTGCTTCAAAATCCCACCCGCCAGATTGATCCATGGCATCATAGGCAAGCTGTAAATCATCGCCTTCAGCACCAGATTCAAGAGCAGAGGCATAACTATGAAGGGCTTTGACTGCTTGATTGTCTCCTGCGTAGAGCTGATCCATAATAGTCGCTTCTGTATCGAATGCAGGATCCTGATGAAGAAAGGCCCATCGCTTGCCACTGGCAAAACTGATGCGTCCTTCATCGGGAGGTTCCAAACCGCATATGGCACGCAATAGGGTGCTTTTTCCAGCCCCGTTGCGGGCAACCAAGGCCGCTTTTTGGCCCATTCCCAAACCAAATGTGACGCCATCAAAAAGCAGTCGTTCGCCATAGCGTTTGCCTAGGTTTTCTACAGAAAGGACATTGGTTTGCGACATGGTTGCGAAAGTACATCCTGCAGGAAAGGTTCTAGCAGGTTTCCCAATGTAAATTGCACCGTGAAATGGTTCGAATCTACATGGGAATCGATGGAGGCAAACCACCTCCACGCGCTGATGCGTTTGCGTCTGGATGTATTCGTGGTTGAACAGGATTGCGTCTATCCCGATTTGGATGGAAAGGACCTCGATTCGATTCATATTTGGGCTTTGAATGAAAGCGCTGACCCCAGTGATTCAGCTGAATCAGTGGTTCGCTTGCTGCCACCAGGCCTGTCGTATGATGTCCCAAGTATTGGCCGAGTGGCGGTAAAAGACACCCAGCGGGGAACGGGATTGGGTCAGGAGCTGATGGAACGTTCCTTGCGTGCATGCATTCGGCGATGGCCACGGATGCCCATCCAGATTTCAGCTCAGGAGTATCTATTGAATTTCTATCAATCTTTAGGATTTGAAGCCTATGGTGAAGGCTATCTAGAAGATGGTCTCCCGCATATGGGGATGCGCATGCCCGCAATAAACTGGGAATGGTGCTGCGAGGACATTCGGAAAGCTACCGAAGAATTTAAAGAAGCCTTTTTCCAATTGAGCGAGGAGGAACGTCAAGGGCCTTCTGACGGATGGAGTGCTCGGGAAGTAATGAGCCATATCGCCCTATCTGAAAAAAGTCTTTTCGCATACATGGAAAAAAAATGTCTAGCGAACCCTTTGGAATTGAAACCAGCAGATGGAGAGTCGGATGAACGAGGATTGAAGATGATTGCAGCGCTCAAATCGAATGTTCGCTTCAAGGCTCCTCTTGGCATGCTGTCTCCCCAAGGAGGTGACGCAACAGCCACCAAGGCAGTGGAAGATGATTTATTCAATGCCTGGCATGCGCAACGAATGCAAGGGTTGAATTCTTGGCAAGCGAAAGTTTCGGGTGATGTATGGTGGACGGTTCAGATTTTCCGTCATCCGATAGCCGGTTACATTTCGTTATATGATACCCTCCGTTTCATGGCGGAACATATCCGCCATCATATCGGACAGTTGAATCGCATGGCACGAGAAGAAAACGAACGTACAGGATGATTTCAGTGGTGATTCCTTGTTTGAATGAATCGGCATTTATCGATGCTGCATTAACGTGTTTATCGGTCCAACAAGACCCGGGTGAACCTTGGGAAGCCATTGTCGTGGATGGAGGAAGCCAAGATGGAACCCGCGATATTTTGGAGGAATGGTCCAATCGAGATGAACGAATTCGATGGATTCCAAATCCCCAGCGAACGACACCTATAGCTTTGAATTTGGGCATTGCAGCGTCCGAGGGTCAAACCATACTCATCCTTGGAGCACATGCTGAAGTGGCCGTTGATTTTTTGAAACGAAATGCGGAGCTTTTGAAAGCGCATCCTGAATCGGGCTGTGTAGGAGGGGTGGTGCAACAAGTTCATGGAACGGCGCAATCTTCTCAAATTGGATCGGCTATGAGCACGCCATTTGGGGTAGGGGATGCGCGATTTAGGACAGGAGGAATTGCTGGCCATGTGGACACGGTAGCCTTTGGGGCGTACCGAAAAGAAGCATTGGATGAAATCGGTTGGTTTGATGAAGAACTTTCAAGAAACCAGGATGACGAATTGAATTTCAGGCTTTTGAAATCAGGATGGCGCATCTGGTTTGATCCGAGAATTCAGAGCACATATCATGTCAGGGGAACCTTTTCCAAGTTGTACCGGCAATACCATCAATATGGATATTGGAAGGTTTTGGTCAACCGGAAGCACCAAACCATCACGACTTGGAGGCAGACCATTCCAGCTATATTTCTGGCGGTGCTTGATGTGTCCTTTGGCTTGTGGATCCTTGAGGCATTGGGTTATTGGAGTGAACCTTGGAATGGTTTGGGAGGATCCGTTTTTTTGAGCGCTACGTTCCTCTGGCTGGTTTTAGGAGTGGGCTCCGCGATCGGAGCGGCCCATTCCCCTCGTGACATTCTCGGAATTCTACGAGCATATGCAATGATTCATCTGGGGTACGGGATCGGTTACTGGCAAGGCGTTCTGAGGTTTCTTGTCCTCCGTGCCAAGCCCAAGCAGGCATCGTCTAAATTGACCCGATGATAGGTCGAGAACAATCCGCTAATGCCATGCAGTTGATGCTGTCTTGGATGCCTGCGCTGACCGCATTTGTTTTGCCTTTGCACCCGAGATTGAGTGCTATTTCACTGCTGATTTGGAGCCTTTTGGCGTTGCCTTATGCTCTTTTAACGACCAAGCCACGAGTCGATGGAGGCACTCAGAATCCCTTGCGCGATTGGATCGGAGTTGGATCGGTTCTCTACTTTGTCATGCTCGCAGTGGGAATGCTGTGGACTCATGACATGGAAATGGGTTGGTTCGCTCTGGAGGTGAAGTCGAGCATGTGGTTGATGCCTTTGCTATTCTATATCCAACACACCTATGTTTTGGGACGTGTGTGGGTGAAACGAGCCATCGGAGCATTTGTCATCGGTCTTGTCCTCTACATGGTATATCGGATGGGATTCGCTGTAGCAACACCCGGGGAAATGAGTTGGAGATATGATGGATTGGCAGGTCCTTTTCATCCCACCTACATGGCAGCTTATTTGCTCATAGGGATGCTCATTTATCCATCAGATTGGAAAGGACGAAGATTCTTTTTAATCGTTGCGGGTTTGTTCATGGGATTGCTCGCTTCCAAAGCGGGCTGGATCATAGGTGGGGTTATCCTTGTGTGGAGATTTGCCGCAACACGTTGGGTGAAAAAGAAGTGGGATGCCTCATGGGTTTTTGCATGTGTGTTCTTGTTGATTGGGGCAGTCATGGGAGATGCCGGGCGTATGGGCGAATTGCTGAAACATGTTCCGACTCAATCCCCAACAGCTGAAATTGAGTCTTTGGTTGAGGGGATTCCTGAAGTTTCAACTTCACCACAATCGGGCTCTACAGCGGGTCGACTGCAAGCATGGTCGGCATCTTGGGAACTTCTAAAGGGACATCCGTGGGGTGTTGGAACCGGAGACGTCACGGATGAATTGATGGTGGTTTATCAAGACCGTAACGCAGCTTATGCGCTGAAAAAACGAATGAATCCGCACAGTGCTTAT
>JAPKCA010000100.1 GCA_028823145.1 Flavobacteriales bacterium | reverse complement strand
TTCGGGAGAGTAATTGTCCGTGGGACAGTTGTTGATAAGATGCGCCCATCCCTCCCCTTCGGTGCTCTCAAATATGTTACAGGAAACCAAATTTTTCCAGGCCCAATCAAAATCCCACGGCGGCCCCGCCTTGAACTTCCCTCCATTGCTGTGCTTGTCCTTGTGGAAGAATCGGCTCTTTTTGAACCCATCGTTGTTGCGGCTCAATTCGTTGAGCAAGAAATAGTCAATGAATGACTCTACATCGAGGAATTGCCGGTAACCCGATACGGGATCCTCAAACGCATCGCTATACAATGCCGTTTCCATGGAATCAACGAAAGCTGCGATGTAATCCTTTTGACTCGGCGTAATGACATCGAGCTTGGGAATCTCATAACGCAAGTGCACGTCAAAGGAAGGATGATTTGGCGGACTGTACGAGAGCTCCCAGCTGTTCTCATTGTCCCAGTAATTTAATTGCACGAGGTAACCTCCCGTCACGTCGTCTCCCGTGTTTTCGTCCGGATTCAGGGTGGCGATGTCGAGGCGGTTTGCATCGCGTTTGATCTTTTCTCCCAATACATACACTCCCTGGTAATGCCCGTTTAGTTGCACTTCGCACAAGGTGGCTCGTGGGGCGTAGTTCCCCATTTTCGCATAGAGATGCTGTGCGAGTGTATTGCGAATGAAGGAGCGGTCGTTGAAATTGCTCAACAGCACCCAATCATTTTCCGCGGGCATACCCACCAACTCCACATTGTTGTTGGTGCCGTCCATATTGCGGGTTTCGAAGCCATACGGTTTTTGAGGGTAACCCGCTGAGGACGCCCCTCTAATCTCAATTCCGATCTCTCCATTGTAGTCAGAAGGCGTATCTGTTATGAAATTCTCAACACCCGGCCCATTGTACAAAACCTGAAGGTCCCCTGTAATTTTATCCTCCGACACAATTGTTTGCTCATTCGTTTCGATGAGCAAAATGGGCAGTACTGAAGATTCCAATTCTACCGTACCCGGATCCATGGCACACACGTTTGCGGCCCCGACCTGTCCACCATATCCCCACAACTGGAGATAAACAACCGTTCCTACTTCTAAGTCAAACGCCGGGACAAGCGAAAAATACCCGGGTCCTAAATCGTCATCACAGAAGATCTGCTGCAACTCCGTGCACGATGAGCCCGTCCACACAGCCAACCCGGTATCGTTCAATTCGCCGACACTTTCGGTGGTAAACAACAGGCTTCCTGATTCGGGGATCATGTAAGTGAACCACAAATCCCCTCCTTGAAAGTTGGCACACCAGGGGCTGTATGAAGAGCCCGGAGCGGTCGCATTGTTCACTTCAACGCAACCAAGTTGACCTTCCATTGCGCTGCACGGGTTCGACCCCAGATCTGGCTCTATGCTGCAATCCGTCACGAAGGTGTCTGACATTCCCACTTCGGGTTCCGGGCCATCGGCTGTGATCAAATTTCCGGCACCTCCCAACAAAAACCAGGTGTTTTCATTTTCATATTCTCCAGAAAAATATTCGAATTCAATGGCATCGTCATCACAGACTTGAAACGTAAAACTGCTGCCTTGATCGACCGCAACAAAACTTTCTACGAGAACACCATTGACCATCAGGTTCAAATAGCCCCCGTTCCAACCATCTCCATAAGAATCATTGCCCACTAAGGTGTAATCGCAGCATTGGCCAAAAGTCAATGTGCTCGCAAGCAAGGTGAGCAATAGAAGCGCTGGTTTCATGACGTCTGCATTTCAGACCGATAAGGTAATATCGAAATCCTCTGTTGCTTGCCCACTTACCCCAGTCAATCTCAGCGAACTGTTTTTTCATAGCCTCAACAAACAATCAACCTCAAGAAAGTGGATTACGCGGCTAATCGGTTGAGCGATGACTAGTCAGAAACTGGGCCAAAAGCCGGTGAAAATGATGAACGCCTTGTTCTCGTCTGGGTGAAAATCGACCCGTGGTATAGCCTTTCGATTGGATGCCCTGTTGCACCGACGCGACCACGAGTTCGTCTTCGTGCTCCACTGTATCTAGATCCGCTCCAGCCCCAACGTCCAACTTGGCGCTGTCGTACACGTATGCTACAAACGACACCTTGGTCTGCGTTTTGGTCATCGGCTTTACAATATTGATCGATAGCCCCCAAGGGTAGAAGTTGAACATCATATTGGGAAAGACCCAGAAATAGTAAGCAGAAATGCGCGAGCCATAGTCCACGTGGCCCTCGGGCAATTCGAACGCTTCAGACGCTCCTTTGGCATGGGCTATTTGAAGATTGGCATGCTCAAACAAGATCGTCGTGTATTGGTCGTAGTCAACCTCTGAATGAAGGTCTTCGTGGACGAAAGGAATGTGAAAACCCTCGAGATAATTGTCGCAATACAGCGCCCAATGTCCCTCGACCAGAAACTCCTTGTCGCGTGAGGGATCGTGCTTGAAATCAACCAATGGAAGAAACCCCACCCGCTCGTTCATCGCCGCCATCACATCCGAAAAATCAAAAGAAGGTTCGAGCGACACGAACAACTGTTTGCCCCAGGACTTCAAATCAAAAGAGCGCAGGCTGTCGCAGGGGCGCGGAAAATCAATCACATCATCAAATTCGGGCATACTCTTGAATTCGCCGTCCAACCCAAACCGCCTGCCGTGGTAGCCGCATACCAATTGCCGAGCCTTGCAGGGTGAACTGACCAAGAGATTTCCTCGGTGGGTGCAGACGTTGGAGAGACATTTCATGTTTCCATCGCTCTGGCGAACAAGTAGGAGGGGCTCGTTCACCATGCCCTCTAACAACGTCAAGGGCGCCACCGTTTCATGCGGGGCGATGCAGGAGTTCATATCCCCTACCCAATGCCACGTTCGCTCAAATACCGCCGTTTTAAGCGCTTCAAAGACATCATCACGGGTATAGAATTCCGCCGGGAGGGTCTCCGCCTTTCGAATGTCCGGGTCAATGAAAAAAGAAATCATGAAGTTTTTCGATAAAAGGTTTTGGCTGCGTACAGCATCAATCCCGTCAATAGCAAGATCGATCCATAGACGATGACATCCAAGCCGCATCCGAAAATTACCCAGACACAAAAGATCATGGACAACAACGCCGTGATCCCTTTCGCAACTTTCCGCTCGTTGCGTAACGAGCGAATCATGACAAGCAGACTTACTGCAGAAAGCAGATACGGGATCAGGGCCGAAAGCGTCGACAGGGTCATCATAAAGGTGAATTTGTCTACGAGCGATTCTGAATACTTCAAGAACAAAACCGCAGAGGCCAAGACACTCGAAAGGGCGATGCCATAAATCGGTGCGTCGTGCCGGTTTGTCCGTCCAAAAACTGCGGGGAAAAGCCGGTCTGAGGCCGCGGCCAGCGGCAATTGACCCTGAATGAGGATCCATCCGTTCAGTGCACCCAATGTGGCCATAACCGCAGTCGCCGCAATGATGTATTTGGAAGAAACTCCCCAGAAAACTTCCGCGGCATCCGCGAAAGGAGCGGTGGAATTTGCCAGAGCCTCTGGTGGGAGAACCCCCATAATCACGATGGAGCACAAAATGTAGGTGAACACCGTGAAGCCTGTGCCAAACAAGCTCGCTCGCCCCATCGTTTTGGCGGGGTTTTTGATCTTAGAGCTCGCTATTGAAGCCGATTCCAGTCCAAGAAATGCAAACAAAGAAAGGGTCGTCGTTGCCGTTATGGCCTCCCATAGCGATCCTTCAAAAACAGGTGGAGCCAGAAGGAACTCCAGACGAACAAACCACACGCCGACGAACCCGATGAGTAACAGCGGAATGACTTTCAACACGGTGGTCATTCGCTGTACCCAAACGACCTGTCGTAAGCCGAGTGCATTCACCCCTGTAAACAACCAGATAAGCGCCAAGCCGCAAGAAGCCGAGGCCACATTGCTTTCGATGATGAATGGAAAGAACACCCCAAGGTATCCAACGCATGCCACAGCGATCGCGGCGTTGGTACACCAGATAGAAACCCAATAGCCCCATGCCACCGCGAAGCCAACAAAATCACCCAGCGCATTTCGAGCGTAGGCATAAGGCCCGCCAAGCGCCTCCGGCTGGAGCTGACCAAGATTCCGGAAAACAAGGGCCAACAACAGTGCCCCTACCGACGAACACAACCACCCAATGAGGCTGATGCTCCCGTAGATAGCCAAAGTCGCAGGCAATAGGAAGATGCCCGAACCAATCATGTTGCCAGTTACAAGGGACGTACTGGACCAAAAACCAAGTTTTTTCATACCATTCCAAGATGCTGCAGAAGTTTAACCAGCCAGATCCTAGCTGCGTCAGCATCTCAAAAATAGCTCTCAAAAAAAAAGCCCCGAGAGTCGCGAGGCTTTTTTTTAAACAGTCCTGAGATCGTGCATGGAAATCTGTCCGCTTAAAATCTCCAATTCAAGCTAATGGACGGGAGGAATGGCAACTGATCTACGCGTTCCCCTGTGACCCGATTGACATAAAAGACGTTATCCCTGCTGTAGAGATTCGTCACTCCTGCTGAAAATTCGATCGCCTGCCCATTTTCAAACTTAAACTCTCTTCGAACGCTGGCATCCAAACGATGGTATGCCGGGAGGCGCCCCTCATTCAAGCCAGCGAATTGGATGCCCAATTCATTGGAATTGGAGACGACGTAATCTGTCGCTATTCCACCACTGACATTAGGCGGTTGGTAAAAACCTTGAGTTTGAGTGAACGGAAGGCCCGAACCCAAGTTCCAGCGAGCACTCACCTCCCACTCTCCATTTCTTCCTAAGCCTTGGGAAATGACCAAATTCATGTTGTGACGGCGGTCAAATACCGGATCATACCACCGATCACCGTCCCAGCGGTCAACGTTGCCGTATCCATAAACCAACCAGACATACGTGAAGCGTTCTTCGTATTTCAACACCACATCGACGCCATAGGCTTTACCCGTCTCTACAATAAAATCTTTCCGAAGTACTTCTGGAATATCTGCATTGGCCGCATTGTCTTCGAACAGCTTGTTGCGGTTGGGATTTGTCAATTGAGTGAAGTTCTTGAAATAGCCCTCGACATTTAAATTCAAACGTTCTGTTAAATCGTACTCAAAGCCCGCAATCAGATGCTGGGCCGTTTGCAATGAGTGCTCCACTTCTTGAACATCCCCGTCAGGTGTCACCAGGTTGTTTTGAAGGTTTTCAGGACCCGACAAAAATCCGTAAAACAAATTCACCACATCCCGATCAGAATTGGAGCTGATGATATTTTGCGAATACAATCCAGCCGCAGCCTTGAGGCGCAATCGCTCCGACACCTTGTATTTAATTCCCAATCGAGGTTCTGGACGGAAACGCGCCAATGAGCTATAGTACTGCATGCGCATGCTTGGGTTCAGAATGAGCTTGTCCCTGTGAATTCGGTAGTCCACATACCCCGCAAATTCGGTTGTATTTTCAATCTGTCCCACCTGAACGCCCAGGGGATTAAATGTCTGGAAGTCCGTTTGCATCCCCACCACCTCCAGGCCGTATTGGACATCGTCCTCACCAAGGACATACTTGAAATCCAAACCGAAATTGAAACCATTCACGCTGCTGTAACGGTCTTCCAATCCTTCCTCTTTCAAACGAATTTCGTAGTCACTCGCTGCAAAGTGACCGTTCATCAAAATTGCTGATCCGCTCGGCACGATGGTAAAGTTTCCTCCTCCACCGTAATTGTGCCACCTCAAGTCAGACAGCGCTTGGTAGCTTACCTGATCCGAAAAATCAAAGCCGAAAAAATTCATTTTCGAACCGTCCCCGCTCCCGATCGATATTTTGGCATAAATGTCCGTGTAGTTGAACGGCAGCCCCTGTCCATCCTCATTGATGTAATCGTACAGGACTTTCGATGTCTGCTCCAGATAGCTGTGCTTCATTGAAAGGATATAGGAAATCCCTCCTCCGCTTTCATTCAACTTCTTCAGCGGCCCTTCCAACGTGATTTTGGCCCCAAAAGGACTGGCCCCAATCACGCCTTCGATCTCTTTCTTGTTGCCATCACGGGTCTTGATGTCCATCACGGAAGATATTCTTCCTCCAAATTTGGCGCTAAAGCCACCGGTATATACATCTGCATTGGAAATCACATCCGAATCAAAAACACTAAACAACCCAATGCTGTGAAAGGCATTGTACACAATCATGCCATCCAGAAGCACCTTGTTTTGGATGGGTGACCCTCCCCGGATATAGAGCTGCCCTCCTTGGTCCCCCGTGCTGATAAAGCCTGGGAGAACTTGCAATGCTTGGACCAAATCTGGTTGACCTCCAAAACTCGGGATTTTCTTCAAATCAGCCGGCCGAATGGTCTCGACCGACATGTTCACTTTTGTTGTTTGCTCTTGACGGTCTGAACTCACCTCAGCACTTCCAAGCGATATAACCTTCCTTTCCAACATAAAATTTCGCGTGGTAATGCGACCATCGATTAGAACCAAATCTTCTGTCACACCACTAAATTCCATGCTGGAAATGACGAGTCGATAATTGCCAGCTGGCACCCGACTCAAGCTATAGTACCCATCGTCATCCGTCATCACTCCAAAGGCTGTACCCTCCAAAGACACGCTTGCGAACATGACCGGTTCTCCTGAAGCTTTATCCTTCAGGAATCCTTTGACGGTACCCTGACCGAAAAAAAACAACGGAAATAAGAGAAAGC
>JAPKCA010000017.1 GCA_028823145.1 Flavobacteriales bacterium | reverse complement strand
TGAAATAGTTCTTCCGTCTTCCGCATACTCTCTTCCAATACCGTGTTCTTCATTTGCGGTGAAGGGAATTGTTTTTTCCACTATTCCATTGTCTTTATAAAACGAATGAAGTCCTTCTTCCATTCCATTTAAAAAACTCATTTCCTCTAACAATACACCCTCTTGATCAAATTCCTTTTCCAATCCGTTTTTCAATCCACCGGTATATTCTACACTGCGTTGCTTTTTTCCGTTGCTGTGAAAAAACTTCCATGTTCCGTCCAATTCAAAATCGGTTCGAAATCCAACACTTTTGAGTTGACCATTTTCAAAATATGTTTTCCATTCTCCCTCCGGTTGACCATTTTTCAAACATCCTTCACTGGCTTTATTTCCTTCGGGAAAGGTATAAATAGTCCAAACACAATCTTCCATTTCTGGTTGTGTCCAGGCCAGAGTTGTACAAACACAACTAGCTATATATATGTATACTCTTAAATAATACTTCATAGTAATAGTAGTACTGTTCATTCGGTTGGTAAAACAGTTAAATTTTCGTTGTTTTTATGGATTGTACACATTCTAACTCAGGGTTTTAAACAGCCAATGGTAAAACTACTCATTGATAATAAGTGAGTTAGATGTTTAATCAACAGTGGTTTGTTTTGTGAAGGGCTGAAAGTATTTGCACGCGCAAGTTGTATGTAATTCATTAGATGTGGATGATAATTAGACCTAAAACTTGCTACGAAATAATTTGGAGAATTAAGCGCCTTACTTGCTTAGTTCTTTGGGTTTAGAAATCCAACCTGGAGTTTTCAATAATTGTAAACCAACATTCAAGGCTATGAACAGATGGGTTGTTAATTAACTTGCTTTAAAATTTGAACTTTATGCGCATTTCAATTGGTGGGGATCACGCCGGGCCAGCTCTTAAAAAGGTAATCATGGAATCATTGAATTCCAAGGGGATAGAAGTAATAAACAGAGGAACAAACACAGAGGAGAGTGTGGATTATCCCGACTTTGCCCACGCGGTTGCCGAAGATGTGGGTGACGGAAGGGTGGATTTAGGAATTTTGATTTGTGGATCAGCCAACGGGGTTGCAATGACGGCAAACAAACACCAATCAATCCGCGCCGGCATTGCGTGGAGCGCAGAGATTGCTTCGCTTGCTCGGCAACACAACAACGCGAATGTGATTTGTATACCCGCGCGCTTTGTGTCAGAATCCGTAGCAATGGATGTGGTAGAGGCTTTCATAAAAACGCCGTTTGAGGGGGGTAGACACGAAAGACGGGTTGGAAAAATAACCTGTGCTTGTGCTTTGTTGTTTGCGCTCATGGGTGTAGAGTTGGGCGCGCAATCTGATGTGATGCCTAGCGAGGTATGGGCAAAATCGATTCTAGCGTCGGATTTGGAAAACCACTTAGCGGTGATTGCCAGTGATGCATTCGAGGGAAGGGAGACAGGAGAGCCTGGCGCGGAGAAGGCCGCCGCATACATCGCTAGTTACTTTGCTTCATTGGGGATAAAACCGTACAACGGAGAAACCTATTATCAACCAGTGTCGATGGTTCGTTCGGAAATAACGGGAGGATCCCTATCGGTGTCTGGTGATGAGCTTGTATTCCTGGAAAGCTTTGTGTTTTATCCAGGCATGCGTGATAAACACCAAGAGGACGTACCAATGGTTTTTACCCCCCTAGGTGATGAGCAGGCCTATGAGGGTTTGGATGTTAAAGGCAAGGTGGTTGTGGTTTTTGCGGGAGACTCTTCGGATGATTTAGATAAAACAGTTTGGCGTTCGGGTTTGGATGAGAAGCGTTTGTTGGCCGAAGAGAAGGGCGCGAGAGCTATCGTGTTGGTAGGAAATGGACTCGACACCTTTAAAGGACGCATGAAGCCCTGGCTGCTGCGTAAATCTTTGCGGCTAGACCGGCCTGACCCAAAACAAACAGAAGGAAGCCGGCTCCCAACCTTTTTTGTAGAAGGATCCATGACGGATGGATGGTGGGGCGGGACCTCTTTAAAGAGCTGGAAGAAAATTCAAAAGAAGAGACGAAAGGGTTCTGTCATTTCAAACGAGGCAATGCCCGAGGCCAACTGGACCTTCACGTTAGAGGATCGCTCAGAAGCATTTGATGCAAAAAACGTCTTAGGATACATACCAGGCAGGGACTCCCTCCTTTCCGATGAGTTGATTGTCATTACAGCCCATTATGATCACGTGGGTATTATTGACGGGGAGATACACAACGGCGCCGATGATGATGGTTCGGGTACGGTGACTGTCTTGGAGCTGGCGGAGGCATTTATGCAAGCTGTAGAGGTTGGTCAGGGGCCGCGCCGAAGTGTTTTGTTGATGACGGTCGTGGGTGAGGAAAAAGGCTTGTTGGGCAGCGAGTGGTATGTCGACCACCCGATTTGGCCTTTGGAAAACACAGTGGCCAACCTCAATATCGATATGATTGGCCGTACCGACGAAGCGCACCCGGGTGACGGGCGCTACGTGTACCTTATTGGCTCCGATAAACTATCATCTGAATTGCATGAAATCAGTGAGCGGGCCAATGAGCGTTACACACAACTCGCTATAGACTACACATTCAACGAGCCAGACGACCCCAATCGGTTTTACTACAGATCTGACCACTACAACTTCGCGAAGAACAATATTCCAGTGATTTTCTACTTCAGTGGTGTCCATGAAGATTATCACAAACCAGGGGATGACCCAGAGAAAATCATGTATGAAAAGACGTCTGAAATCGGGCGCCTTGTCTTCCACACTGCTTGGCAACTCGCCAACCAAGACAAGCGGATTGAGGTTGACCGTGTCAACGACTTTGACAACAAGTAAATCGAAGGTTAATCGTTCGAAAAATGGTGTAGAAACGCCTGTTTCTCCGCGAGAAAGGCGTCGCCGGTTGCTGGCCCATTGAACCCTGAGTGCACAACCACCAATCCGTTTGGGTGAATGAATAAAGTGGTTGGAAAACTAATGACTTTATCGAGGAACGGAAAGGCTTCGGCGGCAAGGGTTTTGCTTGCGCGCCCTCCCCAAAACAATTCCCAATCCAATCCCATATCTGACCTAAATCGCGCTAAACGTTTTTGTGCGGATGCGGGAACGGTATCCCGCTCAAAAGCAATGGAAATCAGCCTGTTATCTGGAAAGGAATCACGCAATTCAGAGAGCAAACGAACCTCATCCATGCAATTAGGGCACCAAGACCCTAGGATATCGACCACCACCACTTGGTCCGTTAAAGGCTCCAACGACAAAACGAAAGGGTTTCCGTAATCATCTAAAATATTCGCATGCAATTGCTCTGATGGAACATTCAATTGAATAATCTGCGGGTCATTGTCCCAGGGCTTCGTTTTTGATGCGGTCCAAGTTGTGTGGTAATGGTTTCCACTATAGAAATGCCCATTAACCCAACCCCCATTGCGGTATTCAGCCTCGAAGCAGTACAAGTGAGCACCATCGTACGTTTGAAGGTGAAGAAAACCACTGCGAAATGTGCCCGAAAGGAATCTGTAATCTCCCGTGGGCGTGCGCATAGTTCCGGTGGGACCGTTTTCAGACGGTTCTAAAACCAATTGCGCGGTGACCTCCTCTTCTCCTCCAAAACGCGCCCCCCAAGTCCCTACGGGGTGCGGTTCAGATTTTAAATCGGTGTTTGGCCCAATCTTGAAATCAACCCGGTAGCTCTGGGAACGAAGAGAGTCGGTCCAAAAACCAACAGTCGCTTGAGAATCCAAAGTCCACGAACCACCAAAGACAGGAACCAAAAACACCCCATCCCCTACCCTCTCTAAAACCATTCGCTCTCCCCCATTAACCAACTCCCAATTTGGCCCAACCGTGTCTATCGGAAAGGCAGCTTCAGTGGTGTCATTGATCGCAAAGGCGATTCGTTGTGTGGATGAGTGATCTTGATTGGGCGCCCCACAAGAAGCGAGACCAAATGCAATAAAAAAGAAGCAACGATTCACGTTAGCCTAGATCGAATGTGATGCCTTGTGCCAACGGAAGGGTGGAGCCGTAATTGACGGTGTTGGTTTGGCGACGCATGTACGCTTTCCAAGCATCTGACCCAGATTCGCGGCCCCCTCCAGTTTCTTTTTCTCCACCAAATGCACCACCGATTTCCGCACCTGACGTGCCGATATTCACATTGGCAATCCCACAGTCCGAACCATTGACTGAGAGAAACCATTCAGCATCCTGAATGTTGTTGGTCATGATGGCTGAAGAAAGGCCTTGTGCAACACCATTCTGCAAGGCGATGGCCTCATGTAGGGTGTCATATGGCATAAGGTATAATAGCGGCGCAAAAGTTTCATGCTGAACAATCGGTAGATCATTCGAGGCTTCAGCAATGGACGGGCTCACATAACAACCACCCTCATACCCTGGCCCCTCCAATAAACCACCCTTAACCAAGAAGCTCCCCCCTTGTTGCTCAACAGCCTCAAGCGCGTCGAGATACATCTTCACAGCACCCTGATCAGTCAAGGGTCCCATGTGGTTAGACTCATCCAAGGGGTTACCAATCTTCAATTGACCATAGGCATTTTTCAGCACGGTTTTGACTTGATTATAAATAGACCGGTGGATGATAAGACGACGTGTTGATGTACAACGTTGACCACACGTGCCAACAGCCCCAAACACAGTCGCGGGAACAACAACCGTAAGATCAGCATCAGGAGCGATGATGACAGCGTTGTTTCCCCCAAGCTCTAATAAAGACCGACCCAAGCGTCCGGCAACAGCCTTAGCAACAGCCTTACCCATACGTGTGCTACCCGTGGCGCTCACCAGCGGCACCATAGGATCATTGCTGAGCATCTCACCTACATCTGCCATACCATTCACAACACAAGAGAGGGCTGCGGGAACCTCATTCGCTTCCGCGACCTCATTCCAAATGTGTTGGCAAGCAATGGAGCAAAGCGCGCTTTTTTCAGAAGGCTTCCAAACACACGCATCACCACAAACCCAAGCCAATGCTGTATTCCAAGCCCAAACGGCTACCGGGAAATTGAAGGCCGAAATAATTCCGACAACCCCAAGAGGTTGGTACTGCTCGAACATTCGGTGAAGAGGCCTCTCAGAATGTGTGGTCATACCATATAGCTGGCGACTCTGACCCACAGCGAAGTCACAGATGTCAATCATTTCCTGCACCTCACCTAACCCCTCTTGAAGAGACTTCCCCATTTCATAACTAACCAACGCGCCGAGAGCAGCCTTTTTTTCACGGAGTGCGTCTCCAAATTGACGAACAGCCTCTCCCCTTTTTGGGGCCGGAACTTGTCGCCATTCCAGAAACGCAGCTTGCGCTTCTTGGATTACCTGTGAATATTCATCCGCAGTTGCGCTCGATACTGACGCAATTCGTTTTCCGTCAACTGGCGAGATAGAATCGATATTGGGCCCGCTTCCAAAAGCGCGTTTTCCAACCATAACGCCGGGGTTTTGGTCTGCAATTTTAAGCTCGGAAAGAATGTGTTGAATGTCCATGGGTGTAGTGCTAAAAGTGTCGCAAAGGTAATGTGTGCGGTACGGAGTCGATTTAAGACTGATTCTAATCTAAGTAACTGTGAATCAGTGGATAAGAATGGATGTAAAAACGAACAGATCGTAGGTTGTGGGTTCTTTGGATGGTTAAAGCCTTAGAGCACCTCTTAAACGCGGTTATTCTATATGTTTCACGTGGAACATGTCTAGCGACCAAGGTGAACCAAGAGCACAGCTAAATCTGATGCGCTCACTCCAGAGATGCGAGAAGCGCCAGCTAAAGTGTTTGGTTTTATTTCAACCAACTTTTCTCTTGCCTCGCTGCTCAAAGATTCTAAAGACTGATAAGGAAAGTCTTCAGGGAGGTTGACGTAATCAAGACGTTGAAGCTTGTCCGCGATGGCCTGCTCCTTTTCAATGTAACCGGCATACTTGATTTGGACCTCAATGGCTTCCTGGGCCTCAACATGGAGTTCATCCAATCGCGGAAACGCCTTAACAGGCTTGATGTGTTTCAGAAGATCGATCACCGATATACCTGGCCGGCTAAGCAGAGAGATGGCTTTTTGTTTCTGTTGCATTCGTGCGCTTTCGCGAGAATCCAACAGGGTTTGCGCTTCGCTTGGAGAGACGCTTGTTTTTTCTAAATGAACTTTAAATGCCGACATGACATCCTTCTTTTTTTCAAGCTCACGAAGACGCTCATCGTCCGCTAAACCAATGGCATTGGACAACGGAGTCAGCCTTTGATCTGCATTGTCTTGACGCAATAAGATGCGGTATTCAGCGCGCGAAGTGAACATTCGATAAGGTTCTTTCGTGCCTTTGGTAACGAGGTCATCTATCAAAACACCGATGTATGCCTCATTTCTTTTTAACACCACAGGCTCTTTGTTCCACGTGGAACGTGCGGCATTGATTCCAGCCATCAATCCCTGGGCCGCGGCCTCTTCATAACCGGTGGTTCCATTGATTTGCCCAGCGAAAAACAACCCCGAAACTGCTTTGGTTTCCAACGTGTGGTGCAGTTGCGTAGGGTGAAAGAAATCATACTCGACGGCGTAACCAGGACGGAAGAATTTCACATTTTCAAATCCAGGGACCAATCGCAAAGAACGGACCTGGATGTCCTCAGGAAGGCTTGTGCTAAAGCCATTGACATACACCTCGACAGTATTCCACCCCTCGGGTTCTATGAATAGTTGATGGGAGTCTTTGGTGTGAAACCGCTCGATTTTATCTTCAATGCTAGGGCAATATCGTGGACCCAATCCCTTGATTCGGCCATTAAACATGGGTGAGCGATCGAAACCTTCGCGTAGCAAATCATGCACATCTAAGTTGGTGTGCGCGATGTGGCAGCTTTTTTGCTCGGTCAGCAAGGGTGTTTTGGTGTAGGAAAAACGTCGCGGATCAGGGTCGCCGAGCTGCTCTTCTAAGACCGAATAATTAATGCTCCGACCATCAACCCGTGGGGGCGTGCCCGTTTTCATTCGATCTGCGGTGAAACCTAGGCTTACCAGTTGTTCCGTAATACCGGTTGCGGATCGTTCGCCCGCTCGCCCGCCACCGAATTGCTTTTCCCCAATATGCATAAGGCCATTCAAAAATGTACCCGCCGTGACGACAACGGATTTTGCATTGATGGTGGTTCCAAGCTGGGTGGTGACACCACAGCAACGCCCGTTTTCAATTACGAGTCCCGAAACAGCGTCTTGCCAAAAATCAAGCTTAGCTGTTTCTTCGAGCATCATTCGCCATTTTTCAGCAAAGCGCATGCGATCGTTCTGGGTACGTGGAGACCACATAGCGGGGCCTTTCGACCGGTTCAGCATCCGGAATTGAATCGCACTATGGTCGCTCACAATTCCTGAATAACCGCCCATCGCATCGATTTCTCTGACAATCTGACCCTTGGCAATACCGCCCATCGCAGGATTGCAAGACATCTGGCCAATCACCCCCATATTCATGGTGATTAATAGTGTTTGAGCGCCTAGGTTGGCGGCAGCGGCAGCGGCTTCATTGCCCGCATGTCCAGCGCCAACCACGATGACATCATACTCTTGGTGAATCATGGGTGTGGATATGTGGATATCCAGCGGTCTTCAGCCTTTCTCATTTGTTTTTCTTCGCTTTCTGTTTTGTCCTTCAAGCCCAACAAATGCAGGACCCCGTGCACCATAACGCGCTTTAACTCGCAAAGAAACAACTCATGATGGGTTTTGGCATTATCCCTTACACGGTCGATTGAAATAAATAACTCACCAGAAATTATCCCGGGCGAGCAGTAATCAAACGTGATGATGTCCGTAAAGTAATCGTGCTGCAGATGGGTGCGATTGATCTCAAGCAAATAAGGATCGGTGCAGAAAACAATGCTTAAGTCGCCGAGCTCCATTTGGTGCTGGGAAATCACTTCGTTGAGCCATTGCCGGTGCAACCGCCTTTGTGGGCAGCGAAAGGGGTGATCAGCGTTGTGAAATGTCAGGGGCAACGCGAAAGGCGGTATTAGGATGTTGAAAAAACGCCCGTAAAGAGCAGCTCAACGATGCGTCCTTCATCAGAGAAGGTGCAATGGTCGGCTAGTTGCCGCATTAAAAAGACACCTCGTCCATTGGGTTTTTCGAGGTTCTCAGGCGCGGTAGGGTCGGGGATGTTTTCAAAATCAAATCCCGGGCCTTGGTCGGTGATTTTAAAATACAAATCATCGGGACGCACGTCGTACTCCACGACAACCAGCTTATTTTCATCCAACCGATTCCCATGGACAATCGCGTTATTCACGGCTTCAGTCATGGCAATAAGGACGTCCCCATAGCATTCTTCTTGGAAAAACTGTCCGTCACGGACCTCATCAATTAATCGCTCTATAAGGGCGATGTTTTCTGGGATGGAGGAGAATTGCAACTGCTGCATGGTTTCAGTCATGTGTCCTAGGGTTGTTGCCTCGGGGTTTGTTCAGGGAGCGTGACGTCCAAATTATTGAAATATTCGTTGACTCGCTCACGATAATATGGATCCAATTCAACAGGAACTGTTCGTAACAATTCCACCTCATTGTCTTTAATCTGTAGATAATCAAGCATTTGGGATGGTTCAAGACTTAAATTTTGATCTCCAGTTCGTGATTTTCTTTTGTCATCTTCTCCCCGCATACGCTCGGCGTTTTCTGCTTCAAGCAATCGGACCATCAATTCCTGTTGACGAGCCATGGTCTCAAGACTGACCTCTCGATTGACTAAATCCCGCTCCAACTCCTCCATTTCCTTCGCAATATCCCCAAGTTGTTTTCCTTCACCAGAACCATCCTCATTGAGTTCCATGGCCTTTTTTTCGGCCATTTGGCGCAGTGCCGCTTGTTGCGCTGCCATTTGAGCAAGTTGCTTGCTCATCTCACGCCGCTCCTTCCCACTTTTCCCAGCATCCTTGCCCATAGATTCCTTCATCTTCTCCAATTTATCTCCCAACGCCTTTTGCATCTTTTTCATATCGCCAGCGCTAGGGGAGGGCTTGGGCTTTCCGTTACCCCCGGGTTTTTCGCAATTGCCGCTACCGGGCTGCGATTCCGCCATGGATTGCTGCATTTGTTGCAAGGCGTCATCCAACATCAGCGCCAAGTTATTGAAGCTGGTCATCACATACTGCTGATTGGTGTTGATTTGGTCTGTAAGGCGGTCTCCAAAACCAACCAACGCCTTGTCCATGTGGTGGTTGATCAGGCCCATTTCGCGGTTGACCGCTGGCGCCAATTGGGTAATCCGCAGACTGAGGGCGAATAACGAGTCTTCGACCATTTTAGTGTCGTCCTTTAGACGTCTTTGGGTTTGTCCGTGGGTGATATAAAGGGGGTCAGAAGGATTGGTTTTTCTCAGTAATTCCATCACACCCTCTTCGTCGAATGAAAGGGAAATGATGTTTTCAAGGAGGGCCCGTAAAGCATCCATGTCCTCTTCCACGGATTCTTCAGCAGACTGTTGCATCATAGCCTCCATTTGTTGAGCCATTTGCTCCATTTCTTCGGCTGCCGATTTTTGATTTTCAGCAGCTTTTTTATTCTTGTCCTGTTCTAACTGTTCACTGCTCGACTCCATTTTCTCCTGAATGGATTGGTTTTCTTCCTCGCGGTCCATCGTGGGATTGGGATTTTCCAACTCCTCATTGTCTTTTTCTAACTGATCCAACTCCTTTTTGAGTTTTTCAAAGTCATTATTCAAAGAGTCTTGTGCCGCTTTCAAGGAGTCATTTGGCGCAGACTCATCGGCGGTTTTTTCTGAGAGTTCTTCCTGCTTTGCTGCCAACTCTTTCAACGATTCCAACGCCTCCTCCATTTTCACCTCATACTCCAGCTGCTTGAACTGTTCCAACGCTCGATCAAGCTCTTTCTCTAAAGACTCTTGATCCACCTCCATAGACTCGAGCTGTTCCTGGATTTGCTCCAGGGCGTCCGGGTCCATTTCTTCCATTAAGCGCTGCATCTCTTCATACAATGAGCGCAGCTCGTCGCTCATCACATTCTCCATCAGCTCCTGCAACTGCTCTTGCTTTTCGAGGATTCTCTCCTCTTCTGGAGAAAACTCATTGGCTCGATTGTCTTTCTTTTGGTTTTCCTGCTGCAGTTGGTCGAGTTGTTCTTTTAGGGCTTCTTGGCGCTTGAGCAACTCCTCCATCGCCCGTTGATCTTTCCAATCCAACTCATCATCCTCGCGTAATTGGCGGGTCATTTCCTCCATTTCTTCTCGGAGAAGGGCGGCCTCTTCTCGAGCGCTTTCCATTTTGGATTGAATGTTTGCGTTTGCAGCGTCTCGATCTTCTCTGATTTCTTCGGTACTGGGTGGGCTGAAAGTGTGGCTGCTTGAACGGACCATTTTAGGACCATGCACCCCGTCATTGTCCCACACCTCAAACCAATACTCCAAAGCATCACCCTCAACCAAGTTGAATGCACGAAGGTCCCAGTCGAAGAAAAATCGATCCGCTGTCCTGGAAGGAACCTCAAGGCTCAATGTTTGAACAGCGTGTGTTTTTGGAACAACAGACCCCGCAAGGAGCTCGTCCGTTCGATCACCGATCGATAACCACTGATACGCAAACTGCAATCGACTAAACCCATAATCATCTTGAACCTCTCCGGTAAAGTAGTGCCGGGTGATCGCAAGACTATCAATGGCTTCTGAAATACGAATGGAGGGCGCGCGATCAGGAACCACGCGAATTTGGTAGCGCATGGAGTCCAAAGCGCCTACCGCAGGGTTGGATGGAATCAACCAATAAGGCTGGGTTTCCATGGCTTGAATTTCGCCCTGAAAAACTCCACCGAGGGGTGAGGTGAGGGGCAAAACACCATCACCCAAACGCAAGACAAGATTTTCGGTATCCTCGCATCGGACCTGCCACTCGACAATAGTTCCCTCCGGTATCGTGAGATCGCCGATATCCTCTAATTGCTTAACCCCAAACTTCGTGTATGCAGGCGCGGTGGTCGTAATACTCAACGATAATAGGGTGGGAACAGGCAAAACGGCTATCTCGTATTGTTGGGAGACAACCCCGAGAGCGGAGCATTCAAAAATCAGGTTTTCCCGCACCAAAGGAAAAGTATGTGCATACACTCCATTTTCCACCTTCTCCATCCGGTAGCGGTTGCCATCGGACTCTAAGAATACAGCGTGTGGCACAGACATCCCCTCAACACCCATCTCAACGACAAAGGATTGATCTCTAGGGACCTCTAATACTTCGGTAAGTAACTGAAAAACAAAAGGTGGAGCAGGAATGAAATCTTGCCGATGGGCTAAAATTCTTTGAGCGGGCTCCCGGACCATCTCGGGTCTCCAAAACCAAATAGCAGCAACAATCAAAAACGGAGGCAAGGCATACCACAAATACGGAAGGCTGTCTTTCCAAATGACCGCTCTGTGAAAAACAAAAGGTTGCAACGCCTCTGTGCGCTCTAGAATGGACGCTTCCAATAACGAAAGATCTCTTTGTGCTAGATCATACCCCTCCAATTGTTGTTGCAACTGCAGGGTATTGAGTAGGCGATCGCTAATTTCAGGAAAGTGTTCTCCTACAATAGCGCTTGCTTGTTCGTGAGTTAAACCCTTTCCAATACGCGCCCACTGGAGTAAGGGCCACAACATCCAGCGAGCGATGATATAAACAGCTCCAACAATCAACCCCCAAAAAAACACCGTTCTCCCTGTGACGCCAAAATGTCCAAAATATTCCAACAGGAAGAGCGTTAATGCGCCCCCAAACAAGACACCCCCCCCAAATAGAACCCCGCTCAACAGCCTGTTGAGGTAGTACTTTCGGATGAATGCATCGAGTTTTTGAATCAGTAAAGCAGAGTGTCCCATTGGAATGTCTAAGTTACGGCACAGCCTAAGGTAAAAGGAGTGTTCGATGGAGGAAGGATATGCCCTTACTTTTGTCATCCCACATCTGAAAAGACATCATCCCTATGAGTTGTTTCCAATCGAGCTTAATGCCGCATTACTGTATTCCCGTTTTTCTGTGTTTGTGTTTGTCTATAGGCTTCACCAACACAGCACATAACCAGGTTGTTATCAACGAATTAGACCCGTCAGGGTTGGGGTTAGATGACCAAGAGTTTATCGAACTGTTTGGAAACCCAGGAGAAGACCTGAGCGGGTATGTGGTTGTGATTTACAACGGCTCCAACGGCCTATCGAACTTGACCTTCGACCTCAGCGGAATGGTGATGAATGACGAGGGTTTTTTCTTGATCGGCGGACCCGCCTTAACCCAAGCAGACTATGTGCACCCCGGGACAAATTGGCTGCAAGTAGGGCAGGAGGGAGTGGCCCTGTATGATGCCGATGCCACCTCTTTCCCAGACGGAACACCGGTGACTTCAGAGAATTTATTGGATGCAGTGGTTTACGGAAACAATCAACCCCCACTGGCTTCGTTGTTGGATGTGTTGACTCCTGGAGGGATTCAGCTCAACGAAAGCGCAGAAGGTCTTGCGGACTACCAAAGTTTTTCTAGAGTACCTGATGGGGGAAGCTCACAGAATCCAGAGGCCTTTGTTTTACAATCTACCACCCCAGGATACTCCAATGTACTGGAATGCGACGGGGGGCAATTGTCGTTTCAGAACATCGCAAATGAAGAAGTGTGTACAGATGAGGAATTGGTTTTGGTTCAATTTAATCACAGCACGGATGTGCCCGATGCCAACCTCACGCTCCTAGTTCTTGACGAAACAGAAGAATATATATTGGGAGCATTTGCGGGTTCGGCAATCAATCTATCCGGTCTTGGAGACCAGATTATCCAGGTGCGCGGAATTTCTCACAATACCCCACTGGAGGCCTCAACCATCGCGCCAGGCCAACCAATGAGCGGTGTGATGGGTTCAGGGTGTGTTTCACTGAGCATAAACAATTTAACCATCCAAGGAACGACCTGTAGCCCACCGGCATGCGACGGGGGTGTTGTGACCGATGCCGGAGGTACGCCATCGGCACTAGGGTGTGATGGTTTGGAAAATGCCGTGATCACTTTTGGTTATACCTCTGAGGCGATTGAGGCAGAATACCTTTTTATTATTACCGATGAAGCGCAGATGATTTTGGATACGGTTGGTTTTCCGCAATACGATTTCACCGAGCAAGGTGTTGGAACGTATCAAGTATGGGGATCAAGTGCGTTGGGAGGGTTTGATGCCGCTACATTGGTTCCGGGTCAGCAACTATCCGGTATTGCAGGTATCGAATGTGATAGCCTCAGCGCTTCCTATCTATCTGTCAATATTTTGAATTGCGAGAGCGCGAGTTTTTGCGAGGAACTCTTTATTTCTGAATACGTTGAGGGCAACAGCAACAACAAAGCTTTTGAGCTGTACAATCCGTCTCCTATATCGATTGATTTAGAAGGGTATCACATGGAAACATGGAACAATGGATCATCATCACCAACCAACACCCAGGATCTTTCAGGAACGATTGAACCCAATGGTGTTTATGTGATCGTAAACACGTTAGCTGCGCCTGAATTATTTGCGGCAGGCGATATTGTAAGTCAGGTGACGTGGTTCAACGGAAATGACGTCATTTTGCTTTACCATGACGGCGTCATCATTGATCAAATGGGCGAGTTCGGGGTGGATCCAGGAACGGCATTTTCCGTGGATGGTGGAAACGGAGAAATGGCTGAATACACGCTGGTGCGGAAAGCGAACGTGTCCGAAGGAACAACCGATTGGGAGTTGGGCCAGTATCAATGGGATGTTTACCCTCAGGACACCTTTGATTTTATCGGCTTCCACAACGCGACATGTACCGGCACCCCAGATATGGAGTTAGGTTTTGCAGCAGCGGATTTATATGTGTTCGAAGGCGATGGGGTAGTGGTTGAAATGCAGGTCAGCTATCCATTGCAAGACATCGTCACTCAGGTCGATGTCGTTGGTGGAACCGCGACAGCGGGATTGGATTTCCCGGCTGTTTTTCCGTTGCCCGACTTCACGTTCCCCACAGGTCTTTTGAATGACCAGTCGTTCATGTTTGCGGCCATCAATGATGAGGATCCTGAAGGCGAGGAAACAGTGGAATTGGCAATCACTATCTCCTCAGGAGAAGCGATCCTTTTAATTGACACAGTCACCATCCATATTCAACCGTCGGACTTGACGTATCCGGTTTACGACATTGCCCAAATTCGCACGGTCGACGACGTATTAGGTATAACCGATTCCCTTGGGGTTTCATGTGAATTACGCGGCATTGTGCATGGCTGGAACGACTATCCTTCAGGATTGCAATTCACACTTATTGACGCGACGCATGGAGTCAATGTGTTCAGCCCACTTTCGGATTTCAACTACGAAGAAGTGGTGGCAGGGGATAGCTTACGCGTCAGGGGAACCATTCACCAGTTTGCGGGATTGACCCAAATTATTGCGGACACCGTGATTTACGAAGGCTCGGGATTTTTGACAGAATCACCGGCGTTTATTCAGGTTTTAAATGAATCCACAGAGTCGCACATTGTCACCATGAAGTGCGTTGAATTGGCCAATCCCGCCCAATGGACGAATAGCGCACCGAGTTTTGAGGTTGATATCATCAACGGGTCCACTAGTTATGTGATGCGGATTGATGCGAACACCGACTTGTTTTTAATGGAGCCTCCGATCGGGGTGTTTGGAGTGACTGGGATTGCGGACCAACGGGATTTCGAGGAGCCACATTTCGAAGGATATCGGATTTCACCGCGTTACCAATCGGACATTTCAGAGTCGGTTCTTGCCGACTTTCAAGTCACAAGCCCTTGGAATCCATTGGATGGTCCAATGGAAATCATCAACAATAGCCAAGGGGCCGGAGGCTACTCTTGGAACTTTGGTAACGGGGATGTCAGCGATGAGTTTGAGCCGGAATACACCTATACGGAAGAAGGCAGCTACTCCATCACATTGACCGCATTCAGTGCAGACGGTAATTGCTCGCATCAAATGACATGGAACGTGTCTATTGTTATTGTCGGGGTCGAAGAGTTGGACAATACCGCTCGTATGTGGCCGAATCCCGTGACTGATGTGTTGCGAATTGTGTCCTTGGAGGTGATCGACCACATTCAGGTGCACGCAATGCACGGAGGTCTTTTGCTTGATGAAACAGTAGGGCGAAAGGAGGCATCTTTGGACACGAAATCGTGGCCACAAGGAGTTTACGTTGTCACGACTTGGTCTTCTTACGGCCGGAGTCAAAAGAGGATCATCAAACAATGAGAACACTGAGCCAAGGGATTATTCCTTTGGCTGTATCATTTTGCGTTGGCTGGTTTTCTGATGATCAATGCCAGCCATAGGATTTTAACAAGAACCACCAAACAAGCTCAAGAGCGTAAGTAAATCTGCGATGGATACGACGAGGTCGTTGGTGAGGTCTCCTGGACAAATTTCCACTGAGCTGCAGACACACAATTCCATCCCGTCGGGCATCCCATCTGCATCGCTGTCCTGGGAAAGCGGATCGGAATTGTAAAGGCCTAATTCTAGGGCGTCGCTGAGACCATCCCCATCCGTATCACTGCAGACGTCTCCAATTCCGTCAGCGTTGAAATCGGCTTGATCTGCATTGGCGATGGTGGCGCAATTATCTAAAACATCAGGAACCCCATCGTTGTCTGAATCAGGAAGGGTGCCCACCAAAGAACCCAGGCCTAAATCGGCAACCACGATGTAGTGGTCAGATGCAGCTAAAGCGTCTCCAGCATTCAGTCCGAATTCCTCCAGTCGTTCAGCGCTCATGATATCGGTTCGCAAGACAAAACCATGAAGCATTTCTACAGAAGCATCAGAGGTGATGAGGTAATCGAGCTTGCCAGGCATCCATTCACCACTGTTATTGGTCCATGTAAAATCCATGGGATGCTCGGACTGCAAAAGAGGCCATTCAGTCAAGGGTGTTCCATCCCAATCAGGCGCAAAGTCAGGTCCGTTGGCAGCCTCATCGGCGATGTCACCTGTTATGAGAGTGAATATTGGATTGTACAGCCCCACCATATTTAAATCCCCGCCGTAGATGATAGGGGTGTTCAAAGCGAGCGTCGGACCATCACCCTCTCCATTGATCGCATCGCGCAAAAAAGCCATGTATTCATCGGCTTCGCTTTGCCTCTGCGCTTCGCTCGACGCTCCTCCGCAGCACTTCAAGTGACTACTGGTAATCAGAAGAGGCACCCCCCAACCGGCATGGCCCTGAACCAATGCAGGGAATTGCCGATAGATTTCCGAGTACGAGGATAGAATTTCACCCTTGGACGCGATCATGAGGTCGTAATCATCTTTAACGACGTGCCACGACGCATCATCTTCCAACGGCAACCAGGCATTCATTAAATTGGTTACAAACGATGCGGAGACATTGCTGACTTCTGAAAACGCCAGAATATCCGGTGAAACAATCTGCAGAATTCGCTCCATAGCCGCCTGAGCTGGTGCCTCATCCATTCGCCCGTTCATATTCCAAAACGCCACCCGGTCGAGAGTTCCATCCGCCCGACTCAACGACTGAGCCACCCACGGGTCAATCAATTCACTCATCGTGTGTTGAACACCGGCCACAGGGAACCCTTCTTGCGTATCGCTATTGTACCAAATCATCCGAACTGACCCAGGATTGATTTCACTCAGCTCTCTCTTAAAGGCCAATTCAAACTGGTTGGCACTATACGTAGGCGCGACATGCATTCCAATTTCATTCAAGGTCTCTGCGCCACTTCCCCCTGTGTAACGGATGGCCTGGCGATTGGGTAAATCCACCAGTAAATCCACCCCAAGGCCCATACTAGCGTAATCGACACCGGTTGAAATGTCGTCATCTAAATCGAGGAGGATTTTCAAATCATTGGGCAATACCTCTTCATCGAGCCCCACTTCCTCGGAGAGGATGATATGGACAAAGAGCCACTGGTCATTGCTTGTCATTCCGACGGAAACAAAACTACCAACCCCATCTCCAGCCTCTGTGTGTGGAATGTTTTCCCAATCTTGGAACACATTGTCCAATTGAATTTGAGCCTGAGCGGCACCCAACAATAACACACTACAAGCCAATACTGCTGAGCGGATAAAACGGAAAAAAGGGGATGTGTTCATAGCATCAAAGTTACGGGTAGATTTGCCGCTATGAATCGAAAGCAAAGCACAGGAATGTTGCACTTAATTGTGCTGATTTTTGGCTTTACCGGGATCCTGGGAAAGCTTATTTCACTTGACGCAGAACGCTTGGTTTTTTGGCGTGTCCTTTTGGGGGGCGCCTTGGTTATGTTGTGGCTTTTGATCCGGGGAAAAATAGTGCGATTTTCACCCAAGGTTTGGATTCAGGTGGCGATAGTGGGTTGTGTGGCGGCGGCTCACTGGCTTGCATTTTTCGGTTCCATCAAAGTGAGCAACGTATCTGTTGCGTTGGCTACACTGGCATCGACCCCCTTATTTGTGAGTTTTTTAGAACCCCTGATCTACCGAAGAAAAATGGATTGGCGCGAGGCAATTCTAGGAATAGTCATCCTTTTGGGATTGGCGGTTTTGTTGTTTGGACCCACCAGTGAAAACGGACAATCACCCCTCCAATCGTCGGACTATTATCTCGGGATTGGTTTGGCGCTGATTTCGGCTTTTTTAGCCGCAGTATTTAGCACCCTCAATGGGATTTTGGTTCGAAATCATGACTCCGCGAATTTAACACGGGTGGAATTGCTAAGCGCAGCAGGGGTTTTAGCGGTGTTGTTTTTGGTGAGTGGAGACGGATGGCAATGGAGCTATTGGGCGATCCCTCAGTCGGATTGGTTGTGGTTGGGTTTGCTGGCGACTCTAGCTACGGCTTTTGCATTTTTAATGAGCATCGAAGTGATGCGAAAACTCACCCCGTTTACAACGGCCGTTGCGATCAATATGGAACCGGTCTATGCCATCGTTTTGGCTGCGTGGATTTTTGGCAAGGACGAACACATGGGCCCCTGGTTTTATCTCGGAACAGCCATTATCGTTGGGGCAGTTTTTGTAGATGCTTGGATCAAGCGGAAAGGACGGATAAAAAGCTAGTTTACCCAGAAAAATCGCGCGGAAATAGCGTCAGCCAGCAACCAGCTTTTTTCAGAAATCCGGAATTGACCGGGATGGATTTCCACCAATTCGCCCGATGAAATCCCGCTTCCCCATGCTTCTGCTTCCGCCTGAATGAGGTCATGACCAGAAGCTTTTTTTAGAGCAGATGGATTGATGCCCGTTGCGGTTCGTAAACCGGTCAGAATCCCTTCATTGAATCGATCTTGTTGGGTCAATGAGTCCACTTCTACAGGTAAATCAATCCAACTAGAGGCCTGTTGAACATTGCGGATATAACGTTGGTTGTTGGAGACGTGGGCGTATCGATTTACACCATCAAATCCATGCGCTCCTGGTCCAATTCCCCAATACGGAACCCCGCTCCAATAATGTTGGTTGTGCAAAGCATGGCCGCCAGGTCGTGCAAAATTAGACACCTCGTAATGTTCAAACCCGGCGCGCTGGGTTTGTTCGCACAAAAAAGCATATTCCAGCGCAATGGATTCGTCTGTGGAAACAGCCTGTTTTCCACGTTGAACCTGATGACCGAGTACTGTTCGAGGCTCGATGGTTAGGATGTATGCTGAAAGGTGGTCAATGGGCAAAGAGAGCAACCGGTCGACATCCGCTTTCCAATCATCTAAACCCCTCTCAGGCAAGCCGTAAATAAGGTCGGCAGTGATGTGTTTGAATCCCGCTTGTGCAGCAAGATGAATTGCTTGTTCAGCTTCCGCTCCAGTATGGGCGCGGTTCATCCACTTTAGTTTGGCGTTATCAAACGTTTGGACACCAATGGAAAGGCGAGTGATTCCGCTCTCCAACCACCCCTCCAATTTCTTCAAAGTGATGTCTTCCGGATTGGCCTCCAGTGTTACCTCGCGCCAATTCGATGAAAACACGCTAACAGCCTTCATTAGGCGCCCCAAACTATCTTCTGGAAATAAAGAAGGGGTGCCCCCGCCGAAGTAGATGGTGCTGATTTCACCCTCAAGCTCTTTGCCGCGCCATTGGATTTCTTGCAATAACGCAGCCTCCATTTCCGACACCGTTTTCAGATTTGTTGAGAAATGAAAGTCACAATAATGACACGCAGTTCTACAGAATGGAATGTGAATGTAAATCCCTTGCACGGTGGCAAGTTCGCTCGAAAATCCTCCTAACTTGCCTTCATGGAATGGGAAGTTCGATGGCCAGATGGCCAAACGGAGCGTGTTGCTTCTGATGCGCCGGCCGCATGGGATTGGAAATGCGTGGGCAACGGCGTGTATGATGTGCGCATGGGCCAACGGAATGTGCGTGTCGAAGAGATTTCTGGGCCTGACGCGACAGGCATAGTCAAACTTCGCGTGAATGGAATCACTCAGCAGCTACAAGTATTGGATCGGCAAATGCTTTTGCTCGAGTCGATGGGTATGACAGATGATGTCGCTGACTTGGAGATGGAAGTTTTTGCCCCCATGCCAGGCAGGGTTCTTTCCTTGGAGGTTGCACCGAGTCAAGAGGTTCAAGAGGGCGATCCGTTGCTGGTACTGGAAGCGATGAAAATGGAAAATGTAATCCGGGCGCCACGAGCCGGATCGATTGCTTTGGTGAAAGCGACTGCAGGACAAGCCGTCGAAAAAGGCGCGGTGTTGGTGATGTATGAAATGGAAACTTGAAGCGTTTAAATCACATGAGAATAAAACAAATTGTATGGACCACCCTATGTTTGGCGGCTTTTTACCAAATGAATGGCCAGGACTGCAGCAATCCTGTGCCGATTTGTGGAGACATTCCGGAGCCCACCGTCCTGGGTTTTGCTCAATCCCTCGAGGTGTCTTGCCTCAACTCCCCATATGTGACCGTTTTGGAGTTTATGTCCAATGGTGATGTGGTGAATACAGGCCATGTGCATTTGGAAGTTGGAGGAACAAACTGCCAAACGGATGGCATTGATGATGTGATTGAATGTGTGATTGTTAAGCCCGACCCGCAGGCTTTGTGTGATGTGAGCAGCTATGAGTTGGTTTCGTTATGCACGGAAGCGGCCGGATCATTTTCTGTGGATTCGGATCCATTGTTGCCCAACACCACGTATTTAATTTTGGTAGGAACGAGCCATAATCCATCCGCAACACCCTGCAGCGTTTCACTTTTTCTATCTGGACCAGCGGTATCAATCAACGCGTGTTGCACGGAAACCATCCTACCGGGCGCATCAGTCTACCTCAACGTTGTTGGGGGAAATGAGGATTTGGGATACACCTGGTTTCCAGGATTCGGTCTTTCGACGACGACGGGCTCTGAAGTCATTGCCTCTCCCGAGATCACAACGACTTATGCGGTATCAGGATTTTTCGGAGGATGCCAATACACGGACGCGGTGACCATTACTGTAGGAAATCCACTTGGGCTTCCAACCAGCTTTACACCCAATGGAGATATGATCAACGACTACTGGACCATTGATGGATTGTTGTCATATAACTATGCGGATGTTCGCATTTATGATCGCTGGGGACAACTGGTCCACCAAAGTATTGGTTACACACAGCCATGGGATGGTAGACGCAACGGAAAAGACGTTCCTATTGGGACCTATTACTACGCCATTGATTTGAACGACCCGCAGTTGGTCAACCTTGAAACCATCACGGGCTATATCAGCATCATCCGATGAAAAATCACACAACACGCGCCTTGCTTTTGCTGTTTGTTGCCTGTTTTGGGGTGATGAGCTTGCAAGCCCAACAATTTCCGGTCCGTGCGACGGGCATGATGAATCCTTTCCAAGATCATCCAGCGGCCGCGGGAGTTCTCGGCTGCATGGATTTGCATATGGGTTATCGAAACCAATGGTCCGGCTTGGAGGGCGCTCCGCAAACGGCATTCGCAAATCTACATGGCCAAAAAATGGCTCAAGGAGATGATTTTCATGGGTTTGGAGGACGAGTAGAGTCAGATGAAGCGGGCGCTTGGGGCTATACTTCAATCAACTTTGCATACGCTTACAATTTGAGGCTAACCAACGGGTCTCGCTTGGCGATGGGTTTGAGTGCGGGACTTTTTCAGCACCGACTGGATTTCAGCATGTTGGACATGCCGGATTATCAATTTGGAGACGACCCGGCCGTTGTAGGAGGAAGGAACCAATTCATTGCACCTCTTCTGGATGCGGGTGTTTGGTTTTATGACCGAACAAAATACGCTGGACTGACCATTCAAAATGTCACCCAACCCTCTATGGAGAAGATCAGCCAATATGGCAAGTTGCGGCGCCATGTAGTTTTGACCGCTGGTTCTGAGATTGAGCTGGATGGCCAATGGATGTTTTTGCCATCAGCCCAGGTAAGGATGGCGGCGGGGGTACCTGTTTCAGCGGAAATCATGGCGATGGCGCGGTACGATGATTTGATTTCATTTGGGCTGGGTTATCGTTCACAAAGCGCGTTGCTGATTTCGGCGCAAGTAAAGATTTTCGAGTATTTGACCGTGGGTTATGCGTACGAATCCAACGTATCTCCGTTGAGCGGCGCGGCTCCAAGGACGCATGAATTTGTCATTGGGATCAATGGCTGTGCCGGCCGGCCGAGCGGGAGAGCAATTCCATGTCCGGCGTATAACTGATGAATACCTACTCCAATAAACAGCGCTGGAAACGGCTTTTATTGGCATTGGCAGCGGTCATTGTGGTTGCCACTTTGTGGTATTCCAATGACATTGCGCGAAGGATCCGGGTAGAGGAACAAACGAAGGTAAAATTATGGTCAGAGGCCATTATTCAGCGCGCGGAATTGGTTGGATATACCCAACAATTGTTCGAGGAATTGAGCCAAGAGGAACGTCAAAAAGCGGATCGATTGGCCGATGCGTATCGTTTGATCAATGACCCGCCGCGTGGTATGGACTTGACGTTTGTGACAGATTATTTATGGTCAAATCGAACGATTCCTGTTTTGATTTATAACGAGGACAACGCCCTGCTCTATGACTTGAATGTATCGACGGATGTGGATCGCGATTCCCTCCGACAAGCAATGGCATCCCAAAACGAACCGATTCGGTTTGAAGATGTGGGACACACGGTATTCTGGAACGAAAGTGTTCGATTTAGTGAGTTGAAGGACGTCATGCAAGACCTCATCGATTCGTTCATCTCTGAAACAGTCATCAACAGTGCTTCGGTTCCCGTCGTGATGACGGACAGCTCTCGAACGGAGGTGATTCGCTTTCAAAGGGTAGATTCGACAGAGGTTATGGACCCTTTGAGGTTGAGGGTTTTACTGGAAAGGATGGAGGCAGGAAACGCCCCGATTGCGGTCGACTTACCCGGGGAGGGAAGGCAATGGATTTTCTATGCAGACTCTGTTGTCCTCACACAGCTGAGGTATTATCCCTTGGCTCAATTGATCCTGATAGCCGTTTTCTTATTGGTCGCTTATTTGATTTTCAGCAGTTTTCGCAGAGCAGAACAAGATCAAGTCTGGGTGGGTATGGCCAAGGAAACCGCTCATCAACTTGGCACACCTCTTAGCTCCATGATGGCTTGGATTGGCTTATTGGAGGAGGATGGCGCGCGCAAGGATTACCTCACCGAAATGAACCGCGATGTTCTTCGGCTCAATACCGTTGTGGATCGTTTCAGCAAAATTGGATCAAAACCTATTTTGAAGGAACACAACATCGCTGCTGTCATTGAATCTACCGTAGAATATATGCGTCCGAGGGTTTCGAAGAAGGTGGGGTTGATATTCGAACCAGCACATCGTGAAGTTCAGGCAGCCCTCAGTCCGCCGCTGTTCAGCTGGGTCCTGGAGAATTTGATTCGAAACGCGGTGGATGCCATGGATGGAGATGGCACTATCCGACTGGAATTGGAAAAACTGGATAATGGCGGCGTTCTCGTAACGGTTTCTGATACAGGTCCGGGCATTCCGAAGTCGAAGCGAAAAGAAATTTTTCAACCGGGCTATACGACCAAACCCCGGGGATGGGGCCTTGGGTTATCCCTGTGCAAGCGGATCATTGAGGAATACCATGGTGGGCGGATTGAAGTGGGGGATGGAGCACACTTTTTGCTTTCACTGCGCACGACGAATTAATTCTACATAGGGTTGGATATCACTGGCGAGGGTGTGCTGTTCCATGTATGAATTGACATTGGTTTTCCATGCTTCATATTGATCTTGAGAGCGCCAAACACTCACAACTGTCTCGATGAATTCACGGTCGTTGTTAGCCTCAAAAACAGCACCGAGATTGTGATTTCGCACCAAGTTGGCTTGGGCGATACAGTCAGAGACTAACAAAGGAAGCCCTCCCAACATAAATTGAAAGAGTTTATTCGCGTGGGTGGTATCGTGATGAGGGTTTCGCTTCAGTGGAGAAACACCCATGCTAGAACGCGCCATGTATTTCGGTAGATCGATTTCAGGCTGAAACCCCATCAAATGGACAAACGATTTGCATTGGTGGGTGGCGACCAATTTCTCCAGGGTCGCTTGTTCCCGATTGTTGTGCCCAATAATAACAACTTCGTAATCAGGAATTGTTAAGCGAATTTCTGAAGCAGTGCGGATAAGTTGGTCTGTGCCACGCCGAACTGAAGTATCACCGAAATAAAGCAGTGTGAACGGTTGATTAACCGCTTGTTTTAGCGCCTTTGATTGATTGATCAACGCCTCGTTGGGGAGGTTGTTGATGCACAGAAATTTGGAGCGTTGGACGGTGTATCGCTGGCAATAGTCAGTAGCGGCTTCATCTGTTACGACGATGCAGAGGTCAGCGTTTTGAACGGCCCTCGCCTGAAGCCGGTCCCATTTGCGCAAATTGATCAACCATTTACCAGCACCACGCTTGACGTAATCATATTCGCGCATGATGGAGGGTAAATCTTCCGCAAAGTCAATGGTTAGCTTAGGTTGTTTAGGCCATCGCCATTCGTTTACGAATTGCGCCACCCCTTCCCACGCAAACGTATTGTAGCAGTGTACGACAGTGGGTGAAATTGGGTGCTTGCTCGATACAGCCTTCAGGCTGCGCTTGGCAAACCAATTGAAAACAGGTAGATCCGCCGATAGTGACCTAAAGTGGTGTAGAAACTTCGGAGCATGGATCGTGTAGATGGTGATGCCCATTGAAGAGCGCTGTTCGAGGGGTTTACGACCGCAATATTGAAACTCTACAACATGGCAATCCACCCCTTCACCGTTCAGCAAAGTGACTTGGTTTTTCAATCGTACACAACGATTGAATTCATTATCAACAATGAACAGGGCTTGCGGTTTCAATCTTAAAGGGATGGCTTATTCCGGGTTGTTCAATGGGTCGATATTTGATCCATTTTTCTCGCTTGTGGGAACGGAGAATTTCATCAATGGCATTGACTTCATTTTGTCCGAGCTCTTGTTTTTTACTCAGCGTTGATTGGTTTCCTTTTTCCTTTGGAGTCACGGGCGCCAACCCCAAAAAATCGAACACTGATATTAATGTGTTTGCTTGGTCTTGCACCAAGTTTTCAAACTGCACGATCAAGACACGATTAGGAGATTCTAGTTGGATTCGCTCCATCTGCTCCATGTGGGCGATCCACTTGTAGGTGCTTTTTTGTGCTATGGAGAGGCCCGCAAACCGGCTTCGGTTTTGCTCTGTAATTCCAAGAAAAGGGTTGACCTCATTTTGGGACACACGTGTATACCACTTCTTAACTCCGGCGTGTTTTTTCATGCTAGCTGCCGCTTGGTACGGGTCTCGCACGACACAGACCCATTTTGCATTGGGTAATAGGCGATCAATCTTGTTTTTTACCCAAATGGCGGGATGGGTCTTTTCGACAATCAACTTATTGGTCAGCATGGAATTGACCTTCAAATATCCTACTGCTGCCCAAAAACGCAGTCGGGTTATTTTCATGTTGTAGGCAACATGATTGGTAATAGACCAGAACGTGAATTTTGATTCAAGCCGGAGTTTTACCTCGGGGTGTTCTCCTAAAACTCGCCCCAAATAGTGTGTGCCACTGCGGCCCATTCCTCCGATGAATACAAGTTTATTTGGCATTCCAAGGAGCGTTATTCAAAAGCGAGTCGGGGTTCCAGTCAATGCGATCATTGAAGGGAAGTCCGTCTAGAGTTGATTTAGTTGTGGTCGCGTTAAGGGAATGATTGCTGTGCACTCGTCCTACAGAATGGCAGTAGTCGAGGAACTTAAAATCGCCGCCAATCACGTTGGAACTGAACTGTACTCGGCAGTTTGGAATGCCCATGGTATCGGCCAAAATGAGCCCGTGCAGGCTAGACGACAGGAGTTTCCGAATTGACGAGACATCGTTCATTAAATCGAGGGTTGACTGCCGGATGTCAATGACTTTTACCCCTAAGCGGCGGAGCCTTTCAACAGCAGGCAATTCCAAGTCAATCCAATGCGGGATAACGCCGTACTCGTAATCGTGGCTTTGTTGAGGCAACGTATGCATGCGGCCCATCAGAAGTGCGGGATCACCAAATGGCACTTTCGGTACGTCAAAGCGCTTGCTGAGTTCTTGCCGCGTTAAAGGTCCGCGTAAGGCGTGAACTTGGAGTTGCCCCCTTGAGTGCCCAACCTTACCCGGCGCGATGCACCCAGCACCCCAAACGGAATCTCCCGGATAGGAGTGGGTCATTATGCTTCCTACGACTAAGGTTTTCCCAGCAACAGATGCATCTGTGCAGATTTCAAAAGGGACGTCAAAAAAATGGGAAACGATTTCACAGGAAATGTGATCTCCCCAGTTTTTGAAACCACCTTTTAAATTGTGACTTTCAAAGATCTCCACTGTACCCGATGAAACCCTCCGCTTCGGGAGATTCATTCGTGCTCGGAGTTCTTTGCGTGAGATCACTATTTTACCTTTCTTACCCTCAGTGCCTTGGGAGTGACCTCAAGGTACTCATCATCGGCAATCCACTCCATGTATTCTTCCAAAGAAAGTTTTCGAGAAGCTTTCCGTCAACTGTAGCAACCGCATATCCAAATGTTACAGTTCGCATACCGTCATCGTTCACCCCGGAATCTTCCGCATCCGAAGAGCCTTTGGGGTGACCTCAAGGTACTCATTGTCGTTGATGAATTCCATGAGTTCTTCCAGGGACATCTTTTTCGCTGGCGAAATGCGCAACCCTTTATCGGACCCAGAAGCCCTCATGTTGGTCAATTTTTTTCCTCGGACGAGGTTCAGCCCCATATCGTTGGTCCGGGAACACTCACCGATCACCTGGCCTTTGTAAATATCTTCTCCTGGATTGATGAAGAAGATCCCCCGGTCCTGCAAACGATCGATTTCAAAAGCCCGAGCTTGCCCTGCTTCCATGCAGACCAAGGAACCTGACGAGCGTGTGGCCAATTCACCGACGTACGGACCATATCCGTCCAAGCGATGTGTCATAACCGCTTCTCCGCTTGTGGCGGTGAGGATTTGGTTCCGAAGGCCGATCAGTCCCCGCGAAGGAATGCGAAATTCAAGGTGCTGTAAATCCCCCTTTTCTTCCATAACCTGCAACATGCCCTTGCGCATCATGACCAACTCAGTCGCCTTTCCGGCCCCAGATTGAGGGACATCGATGACAAGATGTTCAAACGGCTCATGTGTCACCTCATCCACCTCCTTGAAGAGGACTTGTGGCTTGCCAATTTGCATTTCATACCCCTCGCGGCGCATGGTTTCAATCAAAACCGATAAATGCAAAATACCACGCCCAAAGACAGTCCACTTGTCTTCACTATCAGTCGGCTCAACTCGAAGAGCGAGGTTTTTCTGTAGCTCAGCATCCAGTCGTTCACGGATGTGTCGACTGGTGAGGAAGTTTCCATCACGCCCCAGGAATGGAGATGTGTTGATCGTAAACAATAAGCTCATGGTGGGCTCATCGACTTCAATGCGTTCAATGGGGTCTGGGTTCTCCAAGTCTGAAACGGTGTCTCCAATTTCAAATCCTTCCATCCCTGTCAAAGCACATAAATCTCCGCTTCTCACATGATCCACCTTCTCTCTTCCCAGACCGCTGAACAAGAAGAGTTCTTTAACCCGAACCTTCCGAATCCCATCGGCGGTGCAAAGGGCGTAGTCTTTATTGGCATGCAGATCTCCTCGGAATAAACGCCCAATGGCAATTCTTCCGGTGTAACGAGAAAAATCCAATGAGGTGATTTGTAATTGCGGAGTGCCTTCGTGGTAGGGCGCTTCCGGCACATGCTCGAGGATTACGTCGAGCAAATAAGTGATGTCCGTGGGAGGCTTTTGCCAATCTTCTCCCATCCAACCCATCTTAGCCGAGCCATATACGGTTGGAAAATCCAACTGTTCCTCTGTGCCGCCGAGGTTGTACATCAAGTCAAAGACCTGTTCTTGTACCACATCAGGCATGCAGTTTTCCTTGTCGACTTTGTTGATGACAACAATGGGTTTTAGTCCCAATTCGAGCGCCTTTCCCAACACAAAACGAGTTTGTGGCATGGGCCCCTCAAAAGCATCTACCACAAGCAATACAGCGTCAGCCATCTTTAGAACGCGCTCTACTTCTCCACCAAAGTCGGCGTGACCCGGCGTGTCCAGGATGTTGATTTTCACCCCCTTCCATTGCGCTGAAACATTCTTAGCCAAGATGGTAATACCCCTTTCCCGCTCTAAGTCATTGTTGTCTAGGATGAGCTCGCCCCTTTCCTTGTGGTCGTCAATGACTTGACACTGGTGAATGATTTTATCAACCAAGGTGGTTTTTCCGTGGTCGACGTGTGCGATGATCGCTATGTTTCGAATGTCGCTCATGTGCGAGTTTTCAGAGGGTTGCGTTTGGCGGCGCGAAGAACGGGCAGATATTTTCGGATTGCTACAATTCCTTTGCTATTTTTGCGCTTCCTTGCCCGAATGGCGGAACTGGTAGACGCGCACGACTCAAACTCGTGTTCCGAAAGGAGTGTGGGTTCGATTCCCACTTCGGGTACAAATCGGGAGATTGCAGCGATGCGGTCTCCCGTTTTTGGTTTTTTTCTCCTTGTAGCTGGTTGACTGAATGAAAGATGAGGCCGATCCCTTCTTTGAAGACGGGGGGCGAAACTTTTCTTCTTTCAACTCGAGCTTATCTGCGAGTATCGAACTCAGCAATTGGTGGTCCGATAAGAACCCAATGCCATGAAGAAGCTTGACGCCTTTTGCTTGTTGTTATTTCGGGGTTGAACCTCAAGGCACAATCTTGATCGAATCTCTGTAACTATTAGCGAAGGCATCCAGAAAATTGATTTTGTACGAATAACATACTTTTGAATCATGAGAAGAATTGTACATCTATTTGTGACAATCGGTTTGTTGAGCTTGCTGCAAGGTTGTTCCATTCAAAAGAGAACCCTGCTACCAGGGTATTACTTTGAAAAGGCGGGCAAGGCATCGACTCCACAAGTATTCGATGACGCATTCGCATCCATCAATGAAATGGAATCGGACGCGGAATCGGACGTGATGTGGGTGCAGGTTGTCGAGGAGGAATCTTCATTCCAGCCCGGTGAGTCCGGCATCCAGTCACGAAGCAAGAGGCTCGCTAAGATCAATCGCATTTCTCCGCATATGAATGGTTCTACTCTGACTCCCCGAAGACTTCAATTGGTTGATCCAAAGCCCTGGGATGCCGCTTACCAATCACAGAAAGCGGCTGGTAATTTTGCACTCATTGCACTTTGTGCATCGATCCTTCTTATTGTTGTAGGTGTTGGGAATCCCATGGTAGTGGTGATCCCGTTATTGACGACTTTGGTGGCACTTGTTGTCAATCGAAGAAAGAGAAAAGAGGTCCTAGATATTCAAGAGCTTGAAGGAATAGATGTGGATGAGAAGCGCGGAAATTATAGAAATACAAACAAGTTGATTGGTGGTACATTGGCATTAGGAGCGGTGCTCACCACTATTTTGATTGTATCACTTATTAGTTTCATGGTCGTACTGCTCACCTTCTAATGCCCATTTGAGTCAACTTGAATCTGTGAAAGGTTTTCTATCTTCTTTCGCGGTGGTGTTGAGTTTGTAAATAAATCAAAACCAACTCATTGGCTCATCCAACGACTGCGATACCGACTGAACCTTCGGAAAGACATACGGCATCAACTTCACCAATAACACCAGTCGATCCTTGGCCTCCAACTCATCCAATCGATGAGAGATTTGCTCTATCTCCTCAAACAAAACATCCTTGAGATCCGCCCGCAATTCCGTCGTCAGTTTGTTGGGAGTTCCTTTCTCCCTTCCCCCGAATTTCTTCCCTGTCGTATTCGCCATTCTACTTCTAACTACTATGGTTTAAGGACGGTAAGGGAGGGTAGAAGAAGCGCCTAGACGAGGGATAACTAGCGATTCCCGGGTTTCATCGAAAATGCCCTCGCGTTTGAGGGATTCCTTCAATGCCCTGAATTCATCGAGGTTGGCGTACAAAGAGTTCGAGAACTGTCCCG
>JAPKCA010000016.1 GCA_028823145.1 Flavobacteriales bacterium | reverse complement strand
CAAACTTCACCCGTCTATGCTGCTTCCCGTTTATGGGTAGACGCTATCATCGACCCCAACACCACAAGGCAATGGTTGAGTATTGGAATTGAGGCGTCCAATCATGCCCCGGCAGAACGGGCATTCAATCCAGGAGTTATCCAGACCTGAATTTCTTGTTATTGCTGATTTTCTAGAACGAGGAGAGCACTGAGCAACGCCTCATACAAACCCTTGGCTTCCGGCTTTTGTTCGTCCTCAATGGCACCGCGAACCAATAAAATGGAATCCAGCAATTGGTGCTCATCATGAACATTTTCCAATTCTTCGACCCAAGTCAAAGCCTCGACGACACATCGGAAATCTCCATCCGTGGCACAAGCCGTAACGGTTCGCAAGGATTCTTCAGGCAGGAAACCCGAACTCCACATGAAACCAATGATATCGGCTTCAAATCCTGCAAATTCAGGATCCTCCAATGCATCAGCCAAAACATCTGATGCCGCCGAAATCTTCAAAGACCCCAACATGGTTCTGATTTCAGTCCGAATCACTTCAGATTCATGACCCCGATACGTCTCTAGCAAAGGCCTAACCCATTGGATATCGCCTGATTCTTTCGCCTCTTCCAATGCCGCCAATACATCCGACTCCTTGGTCGAATTCAATGCAATGATTCCTTTCATGTGGCTAATTTAAGTCATGAATCGCCCATCTAGGTCTTGCGGACAGTTGGAGGAAGTGTTTTCCAAAGTGCCGCCAATTCTGTTAAGATCAATGCTGTCGCTCCCCAAACAACATGTCCCTGAACATCGTATGCAGGGAAAGGAACTCGGACACTTGAAGACATCATTATTGGCGTTGGCTGCAAGGCTCCATCTCGGCATAAATCCTCTTCGATCGAAGCCGTCAAAACAGCAGCTACTTCATTGGAATCTACATTCCATTCAGGAATGGCCGAGATGCATGCGACAAATGGTGTAACTGCAAAGTGGCTAGGAGGTATATACCGCTCAGATAATCGTCCAATCACCGCTGATTCTGAAATTTGCACGCCCATCTCCTCTTCAAATTCACGCAAGGCCGTTTGCAACAAATCGGCATCCGTTGCTTCCACTTCTCCACCGGGAACGGAAACTTGACCACTATGAACACCATCGTATGCAGTCCTTTGCATCAAGGCCAAATGCCATTGACCTCCAAGAGGGAAAATCACGATCAATACCGACGCCATGCGTACATGAATCCCCTCTGCCTCAGCTTGAACGCGGCTTGGCCTCTCAAAAGGCATCGCCACTTCCGCTTTCATGGCCGCATCATCACCGTTTCTGGCCATGGCCTTCTGGAGCGCTGTACGGAGCTTCTGTGTCCCATCATCCATATCGCAAAGGTCCGACAAATTCGCTGCGAGGTATTACCTTCGAAGAGAAACCCCGTTTCGTGTCAACCAATCAACCGCGTATTGCCTTATTAGATGACAACCTAACCTTTCCACCATTGGATCAGGCTTGGGAAGGATTGTTAGCGATTGGAGGTGACCTCTCAGAAGCCCGATTGATTGCCGCTTATGAATCTGGTGTATTTCCCTGGTATGGCGAAGAGGATCCCATCTTATGGTGGGCTCCCGAAAATCGTTCTATCCTGCCTTTGGACCAACTGAGAATCACCAAAAGCATGCGCAATGTTCTCAACCGAAAACAATTCAATATCCGAATGGATACGGCCTTTGAATCTGTTATTCGATCATGCGGGGACATTCGAAGAGACGGAGAAGGAACTTGGATTTCAGAAGAAATCATTGATGCGTATTTGGGGTTGCATCGATTGGGTTTAGCCCATTCTGTAGAGGCGTGGGAAAATGGGGAATTGGTTGGGGGACTCTATGGCCTCTCCATTGGGCGTATGTTTTTTGGTGAAAGCATGTTCTCAGCTTCCAACAATGCTTCAAAAGCCGCATTCATTCATCTCGTAGGTTGGGCCAAAGAAAGAGGGTTCGGCCCCATAGACTGCCAAATCCAGAATCCCCACTTAGCATCGTTGGGTGCCATTGAAGTTCCACGCGGAGAATACATGACGTTGATGCAACAACACCTGAAAGTAGAGAAGACCATTAAAGGGCCTTGGAGTGCATCGATTCAACCCATGGAGTCGCGCTAACTTGAGATTGAATGAAGATTCGCACAATGAATTTCTGGTTAAAAGGCTTTCAATGGGGCATCTTAGGAATCATTCCGACCAAAAAAAGAAAAAACCTTTTGGCGGTTGTTTTTCCATTGCAATCAACAAGGGAAATAATCGCCCTTTGGCATTGGGCACAATCATTATCCACCCTATCTCATCTTATTGCCGATGATTTTGAGTGGAGTCAAACGCAACGCTTTGTGGCAAGAACGTTAGGCTTTCGATTGATTGAGCAAGAGATGTGGGCCACTGTTTTTGAGGACATGTTTGCCCATAAGCCGAAGAACCTTATCGTGATTGCCGTTCCATCTATTGCCAAAACACCAATATTCACGGAAATTTTACCCGACTGGCTCAGGATGGCTCGATCAAATCAAACATGGTTTACTCTCATCGGATGCCAACAATCGAAAAAGACCTTGCATGTGCACACGCCATTTCACCCGAGTGCACAACCACATAGAGACGTGCATTACATCAAACGTCATTTTAGCTACTTCCAAAACAGAAAGGCATAACACACCACCAGTGCCGCTTTTTGACAGGTTTCTCATCGCTATTCACATTCTATCCACAGGAAATCTGGCATCGTTAACAAATGGTTCATATTTCTTTTGCCCTAGAACGAACGATTTCCGTTATCATCAGGTACTTTGCAACACCAACGATCACAATAAAAGGCTTCATGATGGATAAATACGATTACATGATTTTGGACATTGTCCATACCTACAAGCAAGAACAACAAGCGCACATCAGATTGGCCGTTTTGGAACGGAATTTCTGGAAGCGCATTGAAGCTGACACCGATTTGAGTGTCGGACAAGCACGCATTGGTGAACGCATTACCAATCTGTATTTGGACGGAATGGTCCAAAACAAAAATGGATATGCTTTGACAAAAAAAGGCCGAGAGCAATTGGCTTTCGCTCCATGGAAACAATCTGAAGTAGCCTAATAAAAAGCTTCACCATAAAAAAAGCCGACCCATACGAGTCGGCTTTTTTTATGCCAAATCATTTGGCATTTTGAAACAACATTATTTCAATCTTCCAATATTTCCAATAAAGGGTACTTTTCTTTCCAAAAAGCCAACTTCTCGTGATCACGCACGGTGATAACGGTTCTTCGATCAAGCCGAACCTTAATGTTCGGCTGCAATTCTTTTGCGCGCTTCTTTCGAGCCATATCTAATCATTTGCCATTGAATCGATTCAGCCGATTCAACGATGCAACGAATTAACACTAAAACAATTGAAATTGTTGTACATGTGCAAAAAGAATCCTCAAATGTTAAGGAAAATTGTATGAATCATCGAGATTTCGCTCGTTCAAAGACCCTTTCGCATCAATCATTCTGCATTTGCGATGCGCATAGCGAAAAACTGAATGTAGAAATAACACAAAACTGGCAAGATGAGAGCCAAAGCAAATCCAAATTGATCCGCCAATGCCCCAACCGCTGGAGGAATGATTGCGCCTCCCACAATAGCCGTACAAAGAACGCCACTTCCAAGGGGCTTTAAGTCCCCCAATTCACTAATCCCAAGAGTGAAAATGGTGGGAAACATGATGCTATTGAAGAACCCTACAGAAAGCAATGCAAGCAGCGCTAAAACCCCAGATGACGTCACACTCAAGATGGTCATGCCCGCAGCACACAATGCGAAAAACCCCAACATCCGGTGTGGCGCCAATCGATTCATCACTGCGGAACCGACAAATCGCCCAATCATAGCTCCACCCCAATAGAACGTAAGCAAAGCACCAATCAGTCCCTTGGTATCAATTCCTTCCAACGATATGCCCCGAATACTTCCCGCAATTGCAGCCATGGAGGAAAGAATTGCGCTTTCCCTGATTACCTCATCCACGCCCAGCTCCAATCCATAATTCACCATGTACGAGCCAATGGCGACTTCCGCTCCCACGTAAACAAATATGCCAATGGCGCCAAATCGCAATCGCTTGTTCTGCAACACTTTCGCATATCCACCATCCGGGTTCCCGCCTAAAATTCTAGGGAGTTTGCTCAAGCCCATCAAAACTGCTAAAAGCAAAAAGGCAAGAGCCAAAGCCGCAAAAGGCCCTTGCACGGCAGAAGCTTCAGCCAGTCGATAAGCTTCCAGATCAGTTTCCGATAATAATTTCTGTTGATCTGAATTCAGAATCTTATCACTCAATAAAAACCCTGCAGCCACGATCGGAGCAATGGTGGTGCCCAACGAATTAAACGCTTGAGCCAAATTGAGTCGACTTGAAGCACGCTTCGGATCTCCCAGAACTGAGATATAGGGATTGGCGGCAACTTGCAAAATGGTAATCCCACCTGCAACGACGAACAGCGCCAATAAAAACAACGGATACAAGCGCGTGCCGGCCGCAGGATAGAACAACAGGCAACCCACTGCGGCAACCGTCAACCCAACCAAAATCCCCTTTTTGTAACCGATGCGTTCAATCAAATTTCCTCCAGGAATGCTGATCAAGCCATATGCTGCAAACCATGCAAACTGCACCAAACCTGCTTGCAAAAAGGTCAATTCAAAAACGTCTTTTAGTCTAGGAATCAAACCATCAACCATCACGGTGATGAAACCCCACATAAAAAACAAACTGGTAACGACAATAAAAGGGCCTCTAAAAGTGGACCCCATAGAACGAGTTGACTGCGAATTCATGCCCCAAAATAAGCAACGCAATTGACATCACATCAGACTCGGATGGTCAAAAATATCGGACCATTGGCAAATTCATCCATTGCCAATTGCTAAGTTGTGATAATCAACGCATCAACTGCAAAGATCCGGAAAACTCCTCTGCGTCTGTGTTGTATCCTTTCAGTCGAATGACCCAATTGTAAATTCCATTTTCAGCAAAATGGCTACTTCCCTTCACGTCACCAATCCATACTTCATCCAAGGACTCGCTATGGAAGACGGTCTCTCCCCAACGGTTCATGATCCAGATCTCGTATTTCATGATTTGACCGCCTACCACTTGAAAAGCATCATTGATACCATCGTTGTTCGGGGTGAACGCCGTCGGCACGTATAGGAGCACCGGACCACGCACCACGGTATAGGCCGCGTTGGTGCAGCCAACCCAACTGGTCACATCCAGGGTCACTGTATAATCCCCCAACCCGTCAAAGGTGTGGGTTGTTTCCGGCTCATCGGCTGAATAACCATCTCCGAAATCCCAATCGTACGCATAGGCTCCAGCAAAAGGTTCTTCTGGATTTGGAGTTGCTCTAAACGAATATAGGTTCTCATTCAATTCAGAGGAACTCACCACAAAATCACTGAAGAGGTATTGCACGTCGATCGTTGAATAGGTATCGATTTCCTCACCACAAATGTCCGTGGCTGTCACAGGGTAAGTGGCAGACTGAGAAGGTGAGAGATATTGAACTGGACCATAGGCATTCAACGTAGGCCAGTAATAAACGAATCCCTCTTCTCCACCCAAGGCAACGGCTTCCAATGAAATTCCATCTCCCGCACAGATCGTCGTTGAAGGGGTCACTGCAATGTCCAATGGAATATCCGGAATATGATAGACCAACGAGTCCAGAGCGATTCCGCCACATCCATCCACAACTTGAATCCAAACGGGAATCGTTCCAAAGGATTGCACCGTGATTTCATCCCCCGTGTCATAAGGCAGCCCTGCTACCACCCAATCGTACGTGTAATTTCCTGCGCCACTGATCAGCTCTACAGGGATATCGGTGTTGTCGACACAACTGGCATAGATATCCGCGCCCAGCTCAATCACCAACGGCGGATTGTCGATGACGATCATGGTACTTTCAGAAGCACTTTGGCCACACCCATCGTTCACGGTTAAAGAAATCGTTGTATTGACATCGGACTGAATTTCGATCGAGTTCGAATTGTCCCCCAAAGAACTTCCGTCTTGAGACCAACTGTACGTATACCCCCCTGATCCATTCGTGACATCGGCGTCGATATCAAAAACTTCAGTGCAAGGCCCAATCAATCCTTGCGGAAGAGTGAATTCAACATCCGGAGCTTCGACAACAATCGCTATTTCCATCTCTTCCATTTGACCACAATTATCTTGAACCTGCAAGGTGATCAATGCATCTGCATTGGTTTGCCAATTCAGCGTGTTGTCAAAGTCCAACCATGCCGAACCATTCATCCATGTGTAGTAGAATGGGTTTGACCCAGTCGCCGAAGCGGCCACCGTGAAGGGATCATTGCAGAGAACATCAACCGTGGCAGGAACCGTAATGTCCAATGCAGGGATATCGTATTCAATCGGAACGCTGGATGTGGCTTCAAAACCGCATCCATCAGAAACGGTCACAAATACCTCCTCGGCTCCGTTCCACGTATAAATCGTCAATCCATTTCCCCATCCCCATAAGTTGACGCCGTCCTGGTCTTCCCATGCATAGGTATACACTCCATCACCACCGGAAACGGCACATGTAATGAAGAAGTTTCCATTGCATTGGAGTGTCACCAAATCCTGATCCATTGCAATCTCAAGCGGTGGAAAGTCCAACACCGTCACATCAATTACCGCACTTTCCGATGGCATCCCGCAGGTATCGCCAACGATAATTTCGCAACTGTAATCCTCGGTCGGAGAAATCAACAATGGAGATGTTGTTTCACCGTTGCAAAGCCAATCATAGGTGTAATTTCCATAGCCTCCAGATACGATGGGAGCGATTTCAAGAGAATCGCCGATGCACATTTCTGTGCTGTAGCCCAAAACTTCAAATGGTGGTGGATTCTCGGCCACATAGAACGAGAAAAAGGTCATCAACCCACCTCCGTTGCATGCTGCGACGTTTTCAATCTCCATTTCAACCAATTCAGGCCCTTCATCTATGCCGTCGATAGCTGCGACTAAATCAAAGGAAACAATGCTTACGAATGGTTCAAAAATAACGGAATCAGGCAATGGGACCAAAGAGCCATCCGGCTGAGGCTGACCATAGTCCACACCATTGGTGGCAACACTACCACTGTAGTTAATGTAAACCATTTCCTGAATTGAAAGAATGGTCTCAACGGGCCGTTCGAATGTCAGGGTTGCCTGACCACAATCTTCGTAAATGGTATTGGCATCTGGTCCGCCAACGTCAATTGATAAATTGATTTGTACCACCGCGTTAGACTGAAATGAACCTTCTTCTAAGACAACAATGGACTCCAAGGCAGTGTCACTTCCGTCCGCGATGGCCAGCTTGATGTGGTATGTCTCACCACATTCCACGGGATACATCGCCGTAAAAGGAACCGTATAACCATTGATGCAAACATCTGTCCCACCTTGGTTATCGATGTAATACTCTGAGTTGGTGCCCGAATTCACCGACGAAATGGTAATCGGCAGAATGGGGTCTGTGTCGGGGACACCCGCAATATTCACCGCGCCATCTGGGAACCCTGCTGGGCTGTCATATGGCCCTGTAATTCCTGGACCGCTCAAAAAGAATGCGAATACATCATTGTACTGTGTGTTGATCCATGTTTCGTACTCATCCGAGCCAAAGACATAGTCAAAACTCACCGTATCACCGGCTGCAATGAAATCGAATTCCAAAACGCATCCATCGTTGACAGAGCTTACAGAAAAAGTTTGGCCAATCATGGCAGGAACAGAATTCGCAATATCCAAGAGATCTGGATCGTTGAAGCCATTTCCAAGACAACCATCGCAAGTCTGAAAATCCGTTGGGCACTCCAGGTTAACAGAAACATCTGAACTCAAGACCAACCCAGAATTGATGGAAAACGAATCTTCCCCTTCGGTCAGGTACCCCAATTGATTTGTCCCCCCTTGGTACGTGATGTTAAAGGCTTGAATGCCATTTCCAAGCAAAATATCATTGACGTATTCTTCCAGAGTCAAGCCTGTCTCAACTTGAAGTTGAGCATGTACCTCCAATCCTGAAAATAGCAAAGCGAAGACAATGAAACTAGAACGTGCGTTCAATATGGGCATGCGATTGAAATTATAGACCTGCAGTACGCGAGTATACCGCAAATTAGTAACAATTCTGCAACTCAATTGGTTGCTTACCCAACGACTTAAATAAATCTAAGGTTGAAAATCCACCAATTGACCACTTAGTTTTTTCCGCGCATGGAATATTCTGCTTTTGACGGTGCCCATGGGAATCCCCATTTCCTCTGCAATCTCGTTGTAATGGAACCCGCTTAAAAACATGTTGAATGGAACTTTGAAATCTGGTTTCAATGAATCAATTCTCTTCAAAATATCCTTTTCATTGATCGAAGCCATCACGGAGTTCTCTTGCAACTGAGCTCCTGAGTTCAGGAAAAACTGATTCTCGGTGGTGTCAACAATCGTATTCTGAAACTTTTTGCGTTTGTAATTATTGATGAAAGTATTGCGCATGATGGTATACAACCATCCTTTGACATTTGTTCCCTCTCGAAAATTATTCTTGTACCGCAATGCCTTCATCATGGTATCCTGAATCAGATCTTCAGCATCCTGGGTATCGTGCGTAAATCCCAAAGCAAACCCTTTCAAGAAATTGCTATTTCCAATAAGAAGCGTGTTGAATTCTTTCGTATTCATGGTGTTTTGTTTAACTATTGAGCTCAAATATTAAACAAAGTATTCCAAAACACAATTTTTTGTTCAACTTTTATGTTAAAACATTAAACAATCAATAAACAAATGGACCTCCCAGACCGACTCACCCTGAGAGAATTAAACTTTATTTTGGAAAGAGTTCCGAAGCCAAGCCCGCTCCATCCAACGCCGTTCGAACAACCTTGGTTCCTTTTATATCTCCAAACATTTTGCCCGCAAGAATAAAACGATTCTGAGTGTCATCGAAATGTCGATCAATAAGGTCAACAAAAGCTTGGGCTTTTGACGAAGATGGATGGACGGTACAATATGACACGAATCGAGCCTGAGGGAATTGTTCAGCTACCTTCAACAGATCTTTAAACGGAATGCTCGCTCCCAAGTAAATGGATCGATAGCCGTGGCATAAGCTGAGGTAATGAATCAAGAGCAAGGAGACATCATGAACTTCTCGTTCCGGCAAAAATTGCACAACCACTTCTCTCCTCTCTGAAGCCGGGGTAGATAAGGCTTCAATCGCTGCATAAATCCTTTGCCGGATCAAATTGGTCACAAAATGCTCTTGTGCCGGACAAACAGAATTGGTCAACCACAACACCCCCACTTGGGATAGAAAAGGGAGGTAAATGTCAAGAATCAAGCGCTCGAAGCCATTTTTCTCGAAGTATCCGGCAGAAACTTGGCGAAAAAGCATCTCATCATAACTGAGCATACTCAGTTTCAAACTGTGAAAAACAGAAACTTGATTTCCTACATCTTCTTGTCGGTCCCCAACCGCCTTCATCATCATTTCAGATGACATTTCAGCAATTTGAGAAATCCGCATCCCTTGCTCCACCAAAAAACTCACGTTCAAGAGCTTCTTGAGATCATCACTTTGGTAATGCCGAATGTTCGTGTCAGACCTTTGTGGACAGAGCAGCGCATACCGTTGCTCCCATACCCGAATGGTATGTGCTTTGATTCCCGAGAAATGCTCAAGATCCTTGATGGAAAATTGCTGAGTTGAACCGCGATCAATCATGGGGTATCAAATGTTAATATGGAAAACTCCCTGGCTATATTATTGCAGAGTACTTTTGAAACATGACGCACTGGACATTCTTTTCCGATCAACACTGGGCTCAACTTTACCCTTTTGGATTTTCGCATCAGAAAGGCCAATTGCGTTGGGGTGGTTTAACCCTTCTCGAACAATGGAATCAACTATTCGAGAGCGCACTCCCCACAAGTGTACAATTAAACGGGTCTGATGTTCAACAAGGTATAAACAAATGCCTCATCAATGACCGGTGGATCCCCAATGCTGACGTCGCAAAAATTCTGCAGGAAATTAAACCAGGTCAGAATGTGAGTTGTGGATCCATCGTATTGATTTCATGGTCCAATCCGCTACCTCAGCAAGCTATGATTGAATGGGAAGGAGCTGAATTGATCGAACACCCCACCGATATTTTTCTACGATGTGGGGATGTGATTCAACAGCAATGGAACACCCTTCGAGATGCTTGGCAGGCGAAATCGGCAAACGAGACTATCCTACCATCCCATGTCACCGTGATTGGGGATACTTCCAAAATACTGCTCGCACCTGGCGCTCGTGTTTTGGCTTCTACGTTGAACACGGAAGCTGGCCCCATCTTGATTGGGCCTGGTGCTGAAATTCAAGAGGGATGCCATGTGCGAGGTCCATTTTTATTGGACCAAAACAGCATTCTCAAAATGGGTTCTAGAGTGTATGGACCTGTGGTCATAGGGCCTCGATGTCACATTGGAGGAGAAGTTTCGAGCAGTGTATTTCTCGGCTACAGCAACAAAGGTCACGATGGATTTGTAGGTCATTCTGTCATCGGACATTGGTGCAACTTGGGTGCAGGCACCAATACAAGCAATCTCAAAAACAATTATAGCACGGTCAGTTTGTGGAGCCCAGCGAAACAGACAATGCAGCCCTCCCAACTGCTATTCTGCGGTTTGATCATGGGAGACCACAGCAAGTGTGGCATCAATACCATGTTCAATACAGGCACAATGGTAGGGCCCGGCTGCAATATTTTTGGCGGGACCTTCCCTCCCAAAAACATCCCTCCCTTCTCCTGGGGAGGAGATGGCTCATGGTCCACGCATCAATTTGACCGGTTCGTCGATACGGCTCGCTCCGTCAAGGCGCGGAGAGATGAAGAACTCACGGCGGATGAACTCAGCGCGTGGGAGACCTGTTTTGAAGAAACAAAATCAAGCCATTCACCATTATGAGTGACAGGATTGCCTGACACAATGGCTGAAGATGGTGTGGCACGGGGTTTGACAAGAAAGGGTAGAAAACGATATGATGATGTTTGACGACGTACAAGAAGACGAAAACTGGATGCTTTCAGAAGCACAAGACCATGAGTTCATTCCTTTGATTTCTTCAGAAGATGAAGAAGCCATGCAGAAGGAGAAGGTTCCAGAAGACTTGCCCCTTCTTTCCCTCCGAAATACAGTGCTCTTTCCAGGCGTTGTTATCCCCATCACGGTGGGGCGGGATCGATCCATTCGACTGATCAAAGAAGCCCATCAAGGTGAGCAACGGATTGGCGTTGTTAGTCAAAAAAACGATGACATCGAAATTCCCACTGGTTCGGATTTGAACGAAGTGGGAACCGTGGCTCGTGTCATCAAAATGCTCCGAATGCCTGACGGGTCGAACACGGTCATTCTGCAAGGACAAAAGCGATTTAAGTGGACCGAAATTGTACAAGAAGAACCATACATGAAGGCCCGGGTGGTAGAATATGATATGGAGAACCTTCCGCCCAAAGATGATGAGCACAAAGCGCTCATGGAGAGTTTAAAGGAGCTGGCATTGGAGATTATTCAACTGAGCCCAAACATTCCATCTGAAGCTGGCTTCGCCATCAAAAGCATCGAGAGCTTGACATTTTTGGTCAACTTCATCGGGTCGAACATGAATGCCCCCGTTGAGGCTAAACAAGGGCTTTTGGAAGTTGCCGGAATCAAGGCGCGTGCACAACGCGTATTGGAATTGCTGCACAAAGAACGCCAGATGCTCTCGTTGAAACGCGACATCCAGACCAAGGTCAGAGGAGAACTCGACCAACAGCAGCGCGAGTATTTCTTGAACCAGCAATTGAAGCAAATCCAAGAGGAGCTTGGTAACAACCCCCAGGCTGCTGAGGTTGCAGAGCGCAAATTACGGGCTGAGAAAATGCAATGGCCGAAGCACGCAAAAAAGGCATTCGACAAGGAAATCATCAAACTAGAGCGAATGAATTCCCAATCAGCGGAATACAGCGTTCAGGCAAATTATGTCGACTTGATGCTAGACCTTCCTTGGGACTCCGTCTCCAAAGACAACTTCGATTTGCATCACGCACAAAAAGTCTTGGATGAAGATCATTATGGCTTGGAAAAAGTCAAGGAGCGGATCATAGAGCACCTCGCTGTTCTCAAAATCAAAGGTGACTTAAAAGCTCCCATCATTTGCCTGTATGGACCTCCCGGTGTCGGAAAAACTTCCTTGGGGAAAAGCATTGCGCAAGCTTTGGGACGGGAATACCTTCGGATGAGCTTGGGAGGCCTACGCGACGAAGCAGAAATACGCGGCCACAGAAAGACATACATTGGTGCTATGCCGGGCAGGATTTTGCAAAATTTGAAGAAGGCCGGCACGTCCAATCCACTCTTTGTCCTCGATGAAATTGACAAGCTTGGTCGGGACCACCACGGCGACCCATCAAGCGCCATGCTTGAGGTTCTTGATCCTGAGCAAAACAGCACATTTCACGACAATTATTTGGACCTCGATTATGACCTGAGTCGCGTGATGTTTATAGCGACTTGCAATAACCTTTCCTCCATTCAACCGGCTCTGCGGGACCGCATGGAAATCATTGAAGTGTCCGGGTACACGGTTGAGGAAAAAGTGCAAATCGGAAAGCGACATTTGGCTCCAAAGCACATCAAGGATACCGGATTATCGCGAGATCAGTTGAAAATCCCGGTTAAAACCCTCGAAGCCATTGTAGAGCAATACACCAACGAAAGCGGTGTTCGTGGTTTGGACAAGCGCATCTCAAAAATCATTCGAAATCGCGCCAAAGAAATCGCATTGGAGGAAGCGTTTGAAGCCGAGGTATCCCCGGCAAACCTGAAGGATATCTTAGGCCCATCGCGGGAGAAAGATCGCTACCAAGGAAACGATGTAGCCGGTGTAGTGACAGGGTTGGCATGGACCCCTAATGGAGGGGACATTCTGTTCATTGAAACGTCTTTGACGAAAGGAAAAGGGAAACTCACCTTGACTGGAAACTTGGGTGATGTGATGAAGGAAAGTGCCATCATCGCGTTGGAATACATCAAATCACATGCGAAAATCATGGGGTTGGATGCTGAAAAACTCAACGAATACAACATCCACTTGCATGTTCCTCAAGGAGCCATTCCAAAAGACGGCCCCAGCGCTGGAATCACCATGGTTGCAGCCATGGCATCGGCTTTTACACGAAGAAAAATTCGCAAGGCATTGGCCATGACAGGAGAGATCACGTTGCGTGGTCAGGTTCTTCCCGTTGGAGGAATCAAAGAGAAAATTTTGGCCGCTAAAAGAGCTGGAATTAAAGAAATCATCTTGTGCGAAAGGAATCGTCAAGACATCAACGAAATTGATGATCGATATGTGAAAGGCCTGACATTCACTTATGTTGAGAAAATCATGCAAGTCATTGACCGGGCATTGACACAAGAAAAAGCAGAACACTAACGTTACCTCGATGATGCCACGATGCCTTTCGTTCGGTCCTGCCTGCTGCTTACTCCTATTCTCATGGGCCATCGTACCTGCTGGTATGGAAGCTCAAGTCGCGGAATCGTTGTTGTTCGAGATTCCCGCTGATGCTCGTTCAGCCGCTTTGGGCGGTCGTTTGGTTGCAGACTGGAATGGGGATTTGCATGCGGCTTCCAATAATCCCGCGCTACTTGACTCTAGCATGACCGGAAAGCTGGCGATGGAAACGGTGGATTATTTCGCCGGCATGAACCTTTCTGCGATTACGTATGCTGGAAAAAAGAACGGACGTAGGCAATGGCAAGTTGGTGCTCGCTTCATGAACTATGGCGAGTTTTCAGGCATAGATGATGCGGGCAATTCAACGGAGAATTTTCGGGGTGGTGATTTTATCGTGCTGTCTGGGTGGAGCTGGCAATTGGATTCGACCTGGTCCATCGGTGTTCAAGGATTTGCCGGAACACGGTACTTGGACCGAGAGGTCGCCGGCATCATTGGAACGGATGTGATGATCCATGGGAAATGGACGGAAAACCGATTCGCCATTGGAGCAGGAATCACGGGACTTGGTCATCAAATGGGACTCAAAGGCTCCCAACCCAGTGGGTCATTGCCCTTTGATTTCCAAATGGGGTTGTGCAAAGGTTTTGCCAATGCTCCTTTCACCATTTATCTGAGAGCCGGACATCTCGAAACTTGGGATTTAGCACCTCCAGGAACCTATGACGACGGTGTGGATCCACTTACGGGGGAGTCAATCCCCAATTCAACCTTTCGGTTGGGAGACCAGTTCATGCGCCATATGGGCTTGGGGACTGAAATTCGACTGGGGCCTGCATTAAAAATCATGGTTGGATTTGATTATCGAAGAAGACAAGAGATCCAGGCCAACGGGATGTTGGGAACCAACGGATTGGCCATTGGAACCGACTTTTCTGTTCGGAGATTCCGGATTCGAATCAGCCGAAATACCTATCACTTCGCAGGGTCTTCTACACATGTTGGCGTTGCGTTCTTGCCAAGCACTTTTCGTAAGTAGCAATTCATTTCTCTCGCGTTATCTTGCACCATCATGAGCCAAACCCGCATCAATATCGCCCTCGATGGTCATTCTTCTGCAGGAAAGAGCACCATGGCGAAAACCCTCGCGAAGGAATTAAATTTTGTCTACATAGACTCCGGGGCGATGTATCGAGCTGCGACGCTGTTTTGCATGCGTGAACGGTTGATCGAGGGAAATGAGTTGGACATGACGCGCTTGAGAAGCGCTATAGATCGGATGTACATTGGATTTAAGTACAACGCGAGCACCGAAACTTCCGACGTTCATTTGGGTGGTTTGAATGTCGAAAAGGAAATCCGATCCATGAGCGTAGCCAAAAAAGTGAGCTTGGTCGCCGCCGTTCCGGAAGTGCGACATAAGCTGGTCATATTGCAACAACGGATGGCTAGTCCGGGTGGTGTGGTCATGGATGGGCGGGACATTGGGACGGTTGTTTTACCCAAAGCTGCCTTGAAATTTTTCATTACCGCCGACCTTGAAATTCGAGCGAAGCGACGTTTGATGGAAATTGAAGCAGACGGCATGGAAGCTACCTACCAAGAAGTACTCGCCAACATCCAAGAACGGGATCGGTTGGACTCCAGCCGGGCGGTTGCCCCTTTGCGTCAAGCCGAAGACTCCATTGTTTTAGACAACAGCAACTTGACCGTAGAAGAGCAGTTTGACTTCTTGCTTTCTCATGCCCGAAGAGTCATCGCAGAAAGCCAATGATTCGACCCGCTTTCGTCTCCTGTACATTCTTCTTGTTCATCGGTCTATTTATAAGCCAAGGAACCGTTGCGCAACTTCAAGGAAGTCACGAAGGTTCTGTGCCTCCTCCCTTTCTAGCTCCAACACATGCGCACTGGGCAGACTCTGTCATACGACAACTCAACCTTCAAGAGCAAATCGCTCAATTACTTATGCCCCCCGTTTATGCTCACGCTGACACATCGGGCTGGAGTGAAGCAGAACATTGGGCCGAACAATTTGGCATAGGAGGGGTGATTTGCATGCAGGGGCATCCTGCAGGCCAAGTCAATCGTTTGCAACGACTGCAAGCTGTTTCCAAAGTGCCATTGCTCGTTTCTACCGATGGAGAATGGGGCCTTGGCATGAGGCTCGATTCAACCAAATCATGGCCACGAGCGTTGACCTTTGGTGCAACACACAACGAAGATTTAACCCGCCAATTCGGACAAGAAGTTGGACGAATGCTGCGCTCTGTGGGTGTTCATGTCAATTTCGCTCCGGTTGTCGACGTGAACAGCAATGCCGCCAATCCTGTGATCGGCAGCCGATCCTTCGGCGAAGACCCTGAATGGGTCAGCAAATTGGGAGTGGCCTATGCCTTGGGCATGCAAGACGAGGGCGTGCTAGCTACCGCGAAGCATTTTCCAGGCCATGGTGATTCGGATTCAGATTCCCATTTGACCCTGCCTTCCATTTTGCACGATACCACACGATTGAAAGAAGTGGAACTCGTGCCGTTCAGAAGGTTGACACAACAAGGCATCGGAGCCATGATGGCCGCCCACTTGTTTATTCCTGCCTTGGATTCGACTCCAGGGCTACCATCCACCCTTTCCCCCAAAATCATCGACACCCTGTTGCGTCAAGAAATTGGATTTCAAGGTTTGGTCTTCACCGATGCCATGACCATGAAAGGATTCTCTTCTTTCGCCCAAACCACACGTCCCCATGTCGATGCGCTATTGGCAGGAAACGACATCCTTCTGTTTCCAGGAAACCCATCAGATGTGATTGCAGAAATCAATTCTGCCATTGCAGAAGGTGCTATTGATTCGGTGTTCATTGCAAAAAAATGTTTCCGCGTATTGCAGGCCAAATCTTGGTGTCAGGTAAACGACATCCCATCAGGATACGTGGAATCCGATGTTGCCGAACGGAATCACCGGGAGGTGATTGCTTCAAGCCTCACCGCAATCAAAAACACGAACGGTGAACTTCCTTTCAAAGCCGATGTTTATCGCATCGAATCCCTATTCGTGGGTTGGGAAAAGACCGTCCATGAGCTATTCTCAAAGGAAGTTAGGCGAATCATGCCATCGTCCTCCATCATCCAAAGTCGGTCGTTGTCGACACCTCATTTCATTTCTGAAGGAAGGGTGCAATTCCGACGAATGCTTGAAAACAATCCCGATTGGGCAATCCTGCATGTAGGTGGAACGAGTCATCGTGTGGGAAAAAAGTACGGCATCGGTGATGATGAAATTCGACAACTCGAATGGTGTGCGGCGCAGGCCTCTGACGCATCCGTTCGCTTATGCGTTGTGGTCTATGGAAGCCCTTATCTCTTGGAGCGTATGCAATCCATCGCAGCTCTCTCCAAGGCGGTGATGATCGCGTATCAAGATGACCAAAGAACCATCAACGCTGTCGCTCAAGCTTTAACAGGAGTTGGTCCAGCAGGAGGCACCCTTCCGGTAAGTGCGGGCCCATTCTCCGCGGGCACTGGACATCCTTGGATTGGAAGAAAACGCTTGGGGTTTTCACCCAATCCCTTTGCAGGAAGCGCCGCTTTGGACAGTTTGGCAGAAGCAGCCATTGTTGAAGGTGCAACCCCCGGCTGTCGACTTGTGGTAGCCCACCGTGGTCAGATTATCCACGATGGAATCTATGGCACTACAGATGGCGTCCACCCGGTCGAGGCTCACACGCTGTATGATTTAGCAAGCATCACCAAGATCGCATCATCTACACTCGCCTTGATGCATTTGGAGGAACAGGGGCAGCTAGATCGCAAAGCCTCGTTGGCGACTTACCTACCCGAATTGCAAGATCTGGAGCTGGGTCAAAGAGCCATTGAAGATATTCTCTCCCACCGTGCTGGTCTGAAAGCCTGGATTCCATTCTACCTAGATGCACTGGAAGATTCTACTGCTTTTACAGCACGATGGGATTCTGATCATCCCATACAAATTTCGGATAGTTGCTTTATGCGCGAAGCTTGGAAAGACTCCATTTGGCAATCCATCATTCAAAGTCCGATCGATCCAGTAGGAACACATCGTTACAGCGATTTAGGATATTATGCTTTGCAACGGGTCATCGAATCAATGCTTGACGGATCGCTTGATTCAATCGTCGAGCAAACCTTTTACGCTCCATTTGGCTGGAGCAGTTTGGGGTATCGACCATTGGAACATTTCCCATTGGAAACCATTGCTCCCACAGAGCGCGATACCGTTTTTCGGAAAGTGACCATTCATGGCAATGTCCATGATCCTGGTGCTGCAATGCTAGGGGGAGTCGCAGGACATGCTGGACTATTTGGAGATGCGTACGATCTCTCTCGATTGATGTACATGCTTCGTTTGGGCGGATATTATGGAGGGGTCTCGCTTTTCAAGTCCGAAACCATTCAAGCATGGACAAGCCAAGTTGACAGCGACCCCAAATACCGTAAAGCATGCGGTTTTGACCGTCCTGATAGCGAATCCGGTGAAGGCGCGACCTGCGATCAAGCTAGCTGGTCGAGCTTTGGCCATTCGGGATTCACCGGCACCTTGGCATGGGCTGACCCTGATCACGATGTCATATTCGTTTTCTTGAGTAATCGCATATTTCCTGATGCGGAAAACCGGAAATTAATCCAATTGAATGTTCGAACCGAAATGCAACGGGTCGTCTACGAAGCGCTGAATATTCCATCGCGTTTTGATTGAATCGGAACAATCATAAAACCTTGAATCATGCGAATAGGATTTGTTTGTTACCCCACATTTGGCGGCTCAGGAGTCGTTGCTACCGAGCTAGGAAAAGCGTTGGCTGATAAAGGGCATGAATTGCATTTCATCACGTATAGCACTCCTGCCCGCATGGGAAGCTTAAAAAGCAACTTATTTTATCATGAAGTCCGGGTGACTGACTATCCGCTCTTCGATTTCCAACCCTATGAGTCGGTTTTGACGAGTAAAATGGTTGAAATCGCCATCAATTATCGCTTGGACATCCTCCATGTTCATTATGCTATTCCACATGCAAGTGCAGCAATTATGGCACGCTCCATTCTGGCAACGAAAGGCATCTATTTACCCATTGTTACCACCCTTCATGGCACCGATATCACTCTGCTGGGAAAGGACCCTGCATTTGAACCGGTCATCTGCTATGCGATCAATGAGTCAGATGCCGTAACGACTGTTTCAAAAAGCCTGAAACAAGACACGTACAATCACTTTGGAACCGACAAGGAAATTGGCGTCATCCCGAATTTTATTTGTCCTTCTCAATACAATCAAAATCCAGATGAACAATTCCGAACAAGCATTGCTCCAAACGGAGAACCGATCTTAACCCACATTTCCAACTTCAGGCCCGTCAAACGGATTCAGGATGTGCTTCAGGTTTTTGCGCGTGTCCGTAAAACCATGCCCTCCAAACTTCTCCTTGTGGGTGACGGGCCCGAACGTTCCAGCATGGAGCATCTCGTCAAAAGCTTGGGCCTTTTGGACGATGTAACGTTCATCGGGAAAATCAAAAACCCCATCGAGCCTCTTCGAGTTAGCGACTTGTTTTTGCTCACGTCGGAGACTGAGAGCTTTGGATTGGCCGCTTTGGAGGCCATGGCATCAGGAGTCCCGGTCATCGCCAGCAATAGAGGGGGCATTCCAGAAGTCATTCAACATGGTCAAAATGGGTTCTTGCATGAAGTTGGGGATGTCAATGGAATGGCCGCCAGTGCCATATCCCTTCTTGAAAACACAGAAATGTTGGGCCAATTCCGAATACAAGCCAAGTTGAGGTCATTGGATTTTAACATTGACCACATTTTACCACAGTACGAAGCGGTTTACCACCAACTCGTCCCGCACGCATAAGGATGAAAGAAACCAAAAGAGCACCGGCTATTGGCGATCGGATTACTTACGCCTGGCATGCCGAAGCATTGACCATTGTCATCGGTCAAAAAATCAGCCGTACGGCCCGATGGGCACTCGAAGGGTGGATGGTCGCTTGGTTGGTTATTGGGGTCATTTTTCTTGATCAAATGCTTAAAGTCCAAGGGGACGAACGCTTGTTTTTAAGCATTTGCATGGCTTTTTGGACCTTTTTTGCTTTCCGGGTTTTCAAGGTTATTCTTTGGAGAAGAATTGGGCAAGAAATGATCCGGATTAGCTCAGAAGGGATGTCCGTCAAGAATGCCTTTGGAACTTGGGGCAAGGCGCAATTCTTTCTTTTGGAGAATATCCAAAAAATGATGGTCATCCGGCGCAACCCGGAAAAATTCCTCCAAACTTTGGATCAGAGCTTTTGGATTATGGGGGGAGACACCCTGGAGTTTGCGCATCTCGGGAAAACCTTTGTTTTGGGAAAGCAACTTAGCGAGCGCGACGCGAAAGCATTGGCCAAATTGATTGACCAAGCACTGCGTAAATTCAAGTGAGTTTCGCGAAGGTAAACTGCATCACGCCGGGAGTGATTTGGCGGAAGCATCTTGGAATATTCGGTTCAAGTTTGCTGCATGAAATGGCCGAGGCAGACCCGAATATCATCCATCATTGGATTCATTTTTATTCTAACATGGAGTGCGTGCCATGAACCTCCTTTGCCAAGGGTGACATTCCATTTAAAATTCATGAATGGAACACCTGTCGATTCGGCGTGGATGGTGATTTATGGACAAGGGGCGCACTCCGGCAGCTGGCATGAAGGCTTTTCTTATTCTGCCATAACGGATACCCTATTGACCGAAGGGGCGGGTATCATTTCTTGGAATGCGAACGCAGCATATGATTCCTATAAAATCCATATTGGAACAAAATGGCCCCATTTAGGTTGGCAAGCCCACCAAGAGGTGGTCTTCCAAGACATGCCAACTGAAGAGGTTATCATCTTGGTATCAACTCCTGTTTGGATTGAAGCGATTGGTGGACGAAACCCGAAAATATTTGCGAATTACACGGAAGTTTTTTTGCAAAACATTGACAATTCAACGGGTGAGTTATTCCTAGGTGAAAGCAGCGATGGGTTCACTCCGGGAATCCCTCCTCGGTCTTCTGCCATACAATCCTTAGCCGTCCATCCTCATGAAGTGTTTCCAGTAACCCGATCCTTTGAACTGAATGGGCTCCAAGCCAACGGGTTCATGGAATGGATCGGTCGGTACGACATCGAATTGAATCGCGCTGATATGCTTGACACTCTTCAGCTTCCACTCCAGTAATTAAATCCTTTTTTTGATGAAACACCTCCTTGGAATCGCTGTCCTTTGGACAGCAATCAGCTCAACCCATGCCTTGTTTTCTCAAGTCATCTCTCCAGAACAAAGCCGCCAATCCCAATTTCTATGGGAGCAACATCAGGTTGATTTTCAGGGAGTGAATCGAGATTCGATTGCACATGTTTTTCAAAGGACATCTCATTCCCTTCAAGCAACTTCACTCGCTCTGCACCACAGGACATCTCCATTGCCAGATGAAGTGACAACTTTCGGGCCCGACACAAGCTCAAGTGCCACAAATCTTCTCGCTAGCAGAAATTATTTACACTCCGGAATCAACCGCATTGTCATCCCAATCGAATTGGTCCCATTGGATTGGCTACACGGTGAGTGGAGCTTGCTGCTCGATGGTGAAGTCATCCCCATTATTCCCAACGAAATTCTAGACGTCTTCATTTCTGAAGGCACGAATCTCACCGCATTGGGGTTGCGAGTAGCATATGCCGAACAACAATGGGAACAGCAAATCCTATTTCCTATTTTCCCTGTAGAAAACTGTCCAGAACCCGACCTCCCCCCTTGGCCAGCCTTTTCAGACGATGACCCGTGGTGGATTGGTTGTTTTGAAGAAAGTCAACCCGTTGGTGGACAGGCCATATTTAAACTGAGTGATGATGGCATTTTTGACAAGCCTATCATCCTGTCTGAAGGATTCGATCCAGGCATCGGTGGAAATTACGCCTCCTATGGCTATGGTGATATGAATTGGGAAGTGCTTTGGAATTGCAATGGACAGCATGAGACCATGGCCAACATGCCCGATTTTATCAACGAATTGAACGCAGAGGGATTCGACTTGGTCTACCTCGATTTCGATGACGGCACACGACCTGTCATCCAGCAGTCGGCATTGCTTCAACATCTGATTGAGTTATGCAAGACCTATCGCCAAGGTCAAGAACCAATCGTACTCATTGGAGCAAGTATGGGAGGATTGATTGCACGGCACGCTCTTAGAAAAATGGAATTGGAACAAACCGACCATTGCACAAGGCTCTTCGTTGCGATCGACTGTCCCTTCAGTGGTGCGCATTTGCCTTTAGCGCTGCAAGAAGCCGTGAGCTTCCTTTCCCCTATTACGGTAGATGCCTGGGACTTAAATCAAGCATTGCAATCCCCCGCAGCGCGAGAACTTCTGTTCTCAACTCCGAATGGTTCGCCTTCAGAATTTTTGGCATTGCATGATTTACTTGCTGAATGGGGGATGCCTCAGGTTCCAAAGTGTGCCTCTATATCCAACGGAAGGCCATCTGTTCCTTTTCCTCAAACGGACTCGCCCTTGCTGCATGCCTGTGCCTCATTCCTTGGCTGGGAGTATGTAAATTTTTGGCTTTACCCTGAACCCGGCGACCCGCAATACTCCACGTCGGATGCCACACAATGGGCCATTTTCGATGCGCACTTGATCAACACGGATTGGCAGTGGGGAGAAGATCTCATCCTGGATGGCGAAGCACATTGTTCTCCAACATTTCCTGGATGGGGGTCGATTCCCGGGAGCTCATCTGAGCATTTATCCTCGCTTCGAAATGCACTTGAATTAGCCGGTATAGAGGCAACCACCTACCAAGATCAATCCATGTACATCCCTGTTCTATCCGCCATGGATTTGCCCTTGTCAATGGACGGCTTGCAGGAGCTAGACCTTATTCCATTCGATTTCTATTCATTTCAACCAGAAGAAAGACCCATCGCCCTCCATTGCGACATCACGGATCATACCGAAAAATTATTGGACTGGATTGTGGCAAGCAATCCGATAGAAATATCCTCTGACTTACCTGTTGACTTGCATCTCGGTTGGCTAAACCCTCATCAATACTGGCTTGGATCTGCTGAATTTAATGGCACCTCCACTTTGAGCATTGGAACTGAAATTGGCAACGGTGCTGGTGGCTACCCAACCTTTCAAGCTTCCAGCGCTCCTTGTGTGGACACCATCGAGTTACTATCCGGGAGCACCATGTTGATTGGGGATTCCCTTGGTGGCGGCACAGGCATTTTCCATCTAAAATCTGGCACAGAGTTAAATCTTCACCACGAATCCAGCATACACATCGGGCCAAATAGCATGCTAGTTATTCATGAAGGGTCAACGATTAACCTCCTTGGCGGAATACTTCACGTACATCCTGGCGGTTCAATTTCCATCCAATCGGAGGGGCAACTGCGGATTGAAGAATCTTCTTCAATTATTTTAGATGGTCCCGAAGCCATTTTGGAATTGGCTGGTGACCTCATCGTAGTCGATGAAAAACAATTGCACATCAGCTTTCCATCCAACAGCGTTCATGGACAAATTCATATCAAAGGATCTGAGGGATACGCATACATTGGAACTCAATCCACCTTGCTTTTTGAAGGGGCCACCCAAGGACTATGCGGATTGCATTTTGACAGCGATGCTGCTCTTGCCATCCATGGACCTGGATTGGCCAAATTTGAAAATCTTTCTACTATCCTCGAGGATGGTGCGTGGTGGCAAATAAACAGCCCTTCTCAATTTTCTTTCATGCAAATCAATGGTTGGGGGACATCCACCAATGTTCAAGTTCTCAATCGTTTAAACTGGAACCATGGAGGGATTGAAAATTTAAATTTTACGCATGAGCATGCCACTTCAGCATCTCTTAAACTGATGAATCTAGATATCGAGTCATGCAACCTTTCTTCGTTGAATTCTGGCATCCATTTGGACCATTGCACTTGGACTTCAAGTGCCGCTGAAGTCAATAACCCCATGATTCACTCTTGGATTTCCGACAATCAGTTTCATGGTGGAATCGAAGGGAAAGCCCAATTGACCATTCCAAATGGCCCACACCCCTTGCGTATTGAAAACTGTGCATTCCATGACCATTGGACCGGAGTGCGATTAAAAACCCATGAAGCCTTCTTGGGCTGCAATGTATTCGAACACATGCAAACAGGCATTCAAATTGACTCCCTTGGTAGCGCCTTTATTTCTCCGCCATATGGACGAAATCGATTTGACAACAACGAACGCCATATGGCATTCAACAACGGTTTATGGACCGACTTGATCCAAGGAGGAAACATGTTCGGCGCGGCTAGTCATCAAATCATGGAAGGAGTCGTTTCACTTGAAACCCCTGGAAACAATGGTGTCGTTCAAGTGGCTGTTAATGGAAACAGTTGGCCAAACTGTACCAACGGCTTAGTCTGCGACATTAGCAACACCAACCTCACATCCAATTTAGATGACAGCTACATAGCTCTTAAAGATGCTCATCCCTTCTCACTAACCTGCGGGAATAGTGGGGATTCTAATGATTTAGATTCAGACATGGATGGCCGTAAAAACTTCGGTGAAGAGCAAACTATAGATGAGTGGGTGATCTATCCTAACCCTGCTCGAACGGAGATATCCTTGTTTTGGCCTTCGACCTACACCATTGACGAAAAAATAGACTTGACCATCATGGATTCCCAAGGTCAAATCATTTATTCCAAACTGATTACCCTCCCTCCAACAGGTAAGATAACGCTGGACTTAATCGACACCAGCCCAGGATGGCATGCCGTTCAGATTCGCAGACAAGGCGCTAATGCAGAAGTGTTTCCCTTTTTGGTCATTGCCCCATAAAGTACCGCAAAGCGGCTTGGTAACTCTCGGCGCCCAAGCCTGTAATGCTTCCGACACAGACCTCGCGAAGAAGTGAATTCCTCCTAAATTCTTCCCTTGCATCTGGATGAGAAAGGTGCACCTCGATTACCGGAGAAGCAATGGCTGCCACAGCATCCCTCAGAGCCACGCTGGTATGGGTGTAGCCCCCAGGATTAAAAATAATTCCATGACTTGAAAACCCCTGTTCTTGCAACGCATTGACAAGCTCACCCTCAATGTTGCTTTGAATGGCGACCAACTCAAATCCCGCATCGGATGCCATAGCTGAAAGTGATTCATTCAATTCATCTAGCGATAAATCACCATAGATATTCGGCTCGCGAATCCCCAATAAATTGAGGTTGGGGCCGTGGAGGACTGCAATTTTCTTCACGTGCCGAAATTAGAACAACTCAAGCCACTTGGGCAATACAAACGCCGCCCAAAGAACTGCGAACAAAGCGGCAACCAAATTGAGGACAAAGCCAACGCGCGCCATTTGCCCCATCCTGATTTGGTTGCTACCAAAGATGATGGCATTGGGAGGTGTTGCCATGGGTAACATAAAAGCGCAACTGCTCGCTAGCGCGACGGGAATGGCCAACATCATAGGATTGATTCCCAATTGCAAAGCCACTTGAGCAACAACGGGCACCATGACCACAGTCAGCGCCAAGTTGCTCATCACTTCTGTGAGCATCAATGCCACGAATGCAAACGCTGCTATCAGCATCCAAATGGGCCAATTTGCCTGTTCAGATATAGCCGATGCCACCACTTCCAAAACTCCTGCCCGGCCAAGGGCTCCCGCCAATGTCAATCCACCTCCGAAGAGAAGCAAGATATCCCAAGGCAATCGGCGTGCATCCTCCCAAGTCATGAGAGCACGACTCGAACGGTCTCTCTTCGACCCAGATGGTATAAGGAACAGGCTAATGCCAGCAGCCATCGCGATGGTAGTATCATTTAAATTCAATCCAACCCAAGATTCCAATCCCCTCCGTGAAATCCACAAAATGGCCGTTGAGGCAAAAACAAAACCAACCCTCCTCTCAGCTGTAGACCATGAGCCCAATGAGCGCAACTCATCCCGAATAGGTTGAACGCCTTCTTCAACCAATTCATTTGAAACAGGCAGAAGCAACCGAGTCAGCAGCAAATACACCGTGACCAACAACAGCGCACTGAAAGGGGTGGCCAATAGCATCCACTCCATGAAGGGGATGCTGATTTGATATTGCTCTTCCAAAATGCCAGCCATGGCTACATTCGGCGGTGTTCCAACCAATGTAGCCATACCTCCAATATTGGCTGCATATGCCGTACCCAAAAGGAGAGCTACCGCAAATTTTGGATGGGCTTTAAGATCCAATTTTGAAACCACTGACAAAGCGATTGGCAGCATCATTAAGGTCGTCGCGGTGTTGGATATCCACATGCTTAGCAGCGCGGTGGCCAGCATAAAGCCACCGATCAAACGCCGGGGCCTGCCCCCAGCTGCCGCAAGGATATTCAAAGCCAACCGCCGATGCAAATCCCAATTTTCAAGGGCGATGGCAATCAAAAAGCCGCCCATGAACAAAAAGACATAATGTGATCCGTATGGCGCGGTTGTTTCTCCAATGGAGGCAATGCCCATGAGTGGAAACAACACAATCGGAAGAACCGAGGTAACAGCAATAGGTACCGCTTCGGAAACCCACCAAACCAACATCCAAGTGCAAGCGGCCAATACAGCAGAAGCCTCTGGAGACCAACCCGCTGATGGAGCTAAATACCAAACAAGAAAGGCCAAGATTGGACCTGCAATTTGTTTTGCCCGCTGAATCAGCATCATGGATTTACCGGAATTTTAAAAATAGCATGGATCGGTAAATGATCGGATATATAAACTCCATGTTTAATGTACTCATCTGCGCAAATCCAATCTACCGTACCCTCTCCCCGGTAAAAAATGTAATCGATGCGAGGGGCGCCCCCTACCCGATCTGGGTAGAACGATGGAAACGTTCCGAAATCTCGGCGGCAACGGAAAGTAGCGGCATCATACGTGTCCTGCAAATTGGCGGTCGACATGAGATTTTCAATCGATTCAGCCCCCGGCTCTGCATTAAAATCTCCGCAAACCACTGTCAAATCAGCCTCTCCTCCCCAACCGCTCCACCCCGATAGTAGGGCGCTGGCCGACATCCGCGCCTCCTCGCTCACATGGGACCAGTGCGTATTCAAGAACCTCATGGTTCGATTCGAAAATCGATCGTACAAAACCACGACTGTCACAATGCGCGGCAAATCAGCATCATACGCGATGCTTCCAGGGACATCCGGAGTTTCCGAGAACCAACGCACTTCCCCGTGCAAGAAATCAAATCGACCACGATTCCAAAAAACAGGACACGCCTCTCCTTGACCATCGACTTCACGCCCAATTCCATATGAATCATGAAACGAAAGCCGTTCTCGCAAATCATCCCATTGAATGGGCAAAACTTCTTGCAAGCCCATTACATCGAAATATCGCACGGCATCCGCAACTTCGTTTTTCCTGTCTTCCCAAATCAGGGTATCCGTAGGGTTCGCATAACGGACATTGAATGAACAGACACTCAACTCGTTTGTAACCTGGGCCTGAACTGAAACCAAGCACATCGCAAAAGACCCTACACTCAAGAGAATATGCACGGCCCAAAAAGATTGCCTTGTTTTTTGCATGTGCGCAAGATACCGCGAGCAGCGGACTACATTTGCACCGTGGGACGAGAACGAAGATTCAAACGCAACGAACCGCTTGAGTTGCGGATCGAAGACATCGCCTTTGGCGGTCAAGGCATCGCGCGAATCCCTACGGAAAAAGGTCCGTTTGTGGTTTTCGTTCAAAATGCTTTTCCCGGGCAATTGGTTCGGGCACGTGTTGTCAAATGCAAATCCAAATTCGCTGAATGCCGTTTGGACGAGATTTTAGAAAGAGCACCTGAGGAGGTCGAAATCGATTTTCAGGAAATTCCTGGCGCGCCCTATGCACGTGTCCCCATTGCATTACAAAAGAAAACAAAAGAAAAAACGGCGTTGGATTTGTACCAACGCATTGGACTTGTTCCCGATGTGCAAGCTGTATACCAAGGGTTTATAGACTCCCCGGATCATTGGCACTACCGGAACAAAATGGAGTATAGCTTCTCTGCTATAATCCACGATACCGAATCAGGCGAAAAAGTAGATGGCTTTGGGTTTGGCTTCAAACGAAGAGGAACCTGGTGGGCCGTAGAGAATCTCAATGGCGATTCCGGGATGTTCGATCAGGAAGTGGAATCCCAACTGAAGTCGTTAAGGGAATGGTTTGAAAGCACGGGGCTACCTGCTTGGCACCCACCACAGCGAGTCGGATTTTTTCGTTTCCTCGTGGTTCGCAAAAGCATTTCAGACCAATCGCTTCTATTCAATTTGGTGACCAGCTCTGAAGGTTTGGAGAAGTTTTCACGCGATGAATTTGTGGGCAAAATGCAGGAGCTATTCGGAAATCGCGTGGCCGGCATCCTTCACAGCATCAATGACAACACTGGTGAACGTGTGGAGGCTCGCGAAGGCATAAGCGAATTGATTTATGGCACGAGTACCATCACCGAATCGTTGCACGGCCTAAAGTTTGACATCAGTATGTCGAGCTTTTTCCAAACCAATCCAGCCTGTGCTGAACGACTATATGCGGAGGTTATCGCTGCAATTGATTCCGGAAATGACACCCCCGAATTGGAAACGGCAACCCCAGATAAAAAAGACGTGGTCATGGATTTGTTTTGTGGGACCGGCACCATCGCTCAAATGTTAGCACGACACACCGGCCTGCAGGTCATTGGAGTTGACATTGTCGAGGAAGCCATCCAAGATGCACGGCTCAGCGCCGAGCGAAACGGAACCACGGGCATCCAATTTCATGCAGCTGATGTCGGAAAGTTCTTGCTTGAATTTCCTGAATATGTAGGACGGATTCGAACCATCGTCTTGGATCCACCACGGGGAGGTATATCCCCGAAAACATTGAGGAAGGTGATTCGCCTTGGGGCTCCAAAAATCGTATATGTTTCCTGCAATCCTGCCACCCAGGCCCGCGACATCATTGCGTTGCGAGAGTTTGGTTATGACTTGATGTCACTCAAATTGGTCGATCAATTCCCTCACACCGCTCATGTGGAGGCCGTGGCTGTCTTTGAAAAACAACGCTGACCACCGAACTTCGCGAACAACATCCATTCCATGGCTAGCACGCAAATTCTACACGCTGAGCAAATTGAACGCAAATTGCAGCGCATCGCGAGGCAAATCGCAGAGGAGTTTTTAAAGGTTGAGGCAATCCACTTGGTCAGCATTGCCGGAAATGGAGAACATGTGGGCAAGCGCCTCGAAACCATCCTCAGCGGAATATGCGACATGCCCCTGCATGCATCCACCATCTCACTGAACAAATCGAATCCTCTCGATGGATCCATTGCTTGCAATACGGATTTGAATCAATTTACGGGGAAGCATTTGGTGTTAATCGACGACGTCCTAAACAGTGGCAAGACGTTGATTTACGCTGCCAATCACTTGCTTAGTGCTGGACCGCATCGCGTAGCGACAGCCGTGCTCGTCGATCGGATTCACCGTCAATTCCCCGTCCGCGCAGATTTTTGTGGGCTCTCATTGAGCACCAACCTCAAGGAGCACATTGAAGTAAACATTCACGCGGGGCCTTCGCCAGAAGATGCCGCACACTTAATGGATTGAGGCTATGCCTTGAGGAGGCTGGACCAACGAAGCAAGTCGCCCTCTGACACGGCATCTTCCAAACGCTCATCGTGATTTGAATAATAGATCATTCTCGATTCCAAGTGCTTCTCAAGCTTGAGCTCATCATCGGTCTCGGCTAGAAAATCGAGAAGTGGGCGGTTTTTTGAATTCCCGAGTCGATTGCGAAGGGTTGCCAAGGGAGGATTCAAATAAACCACGTATCCCGATTTTCGGATCAATGCCGCATTTTCATTCTGGCATGGCGTACCGCCTCCGCAAGCCAATATTTCAACGGATGAATCGGAAAGGATGGCTCGAAGCACCTTTGATTCCTGTTCCCGAAAGAAAGACTCACCGTATCGTTCAAATGCTTCGTGAATGGACATCCCCATGATCGATTCGACGGCGGCATCCAAAT